>JAURJB010000062.1 GCA_030832455.1 Acidimicrobiales bacterium | reverse complement strand
CTTACTGGTTTGGAGTTGCACCAGAGCAATTTGCATTTGTCCCCAATGCCTCTCAAGGAGTCATTACCGCTGTTCAGGCATTGGTTGACGATGCCAGTTCTCGTAACCAACGAACACACCTAATTGCCACTTCGCTTGGCTACGGCGGGGTGTTGTTTGGAATGCAACACGTTGCATTTCGATGTAACGCAACGTATGCCGTTGCCGACCTGACCTACCCGCACGATGTAACTGCCGAAATCATCAGTTCCCGAATTCAGGCACTACTTCCAACAACTCATGAGCCAATAGTTGTCGTACTCGACCACATCGCTTCTGAAACAGGTGTGCTCCTCCCCGTTGACGAAATTATTGCCGCTGTTCGCTCAACTCACCCTCATGCGAAATTTGTCATTGATGCCGCGCACTCTGCAGGAATGCTGGAACACCCGTTACCTCGCAATTATGACGTGTGGGTTGGCAATTTACATAAGTGGATGTGCGCACCACGACCAGCTGCAGCATTGATTTGCGGCTCTCCAAAGATTCGCGCCATGATGAATCCACTTGCACCATCGTGGGGTTTTGATGAAGGATTCCCTACATCGTTCGAATGGCAAGGCACAAGTGACTATTCGGCTTATCTTTCGGTACCTGCTGCAATTGCGTTTCAGGAGAAATGGCCGTATGCACAGCGCGATGCACATAATCGATCGGTCGCCGACGGCGCGGCAGAACTGCTTCGCAATGCGTGGGGAATACCAATTCATCTTGGTAACACCATTGAGGCACCTTGGTTGCGAATGGTGCAGTTGCCTATTGCCGAGGCACTTACAAAAAAGCAAATCGCTTCATTGATAGAGCGAGCTGGGTTGGAATTGCATGTGGAATGCATGTGCATGACCGTGCGCGGAAAATCGTATGTGCGCCTGTCTGCCCACATGTACAACGAAATTGATCAATACGAAAACTTAATTGCGATCACTCGCCTACTGGCGTAACTGTCCGCTGATTGCGCAACTGCAGCAGCATTCTTCCGGCAATAACTATCAGCAACACTGCAAACAAAAAGTTTGAAACCGCAGCCGACATCAATGAAGCGATCCAACCTCCAGCAACTGCAGAAAAAATGCCAGTAACGCTGACAAGAAACGCAGCATGAAGATCGGCATTTTTATTGGCCAGGTTTTGA
Organism: Acidimicrobiales bacterium; assembly: GCA_030832455.1. Classification (GTDB taxonomy): domain Bacteria; phylum Actinomycetota; class Acidimicrobiia; order Acidimicrobiales; family Ilumatobacteraceae; genus UBA3006. The sequence goes on along the minus strand of JAURJB010000062.1, from coordinate 5,257 downwards.
AGGGTTCCACTTAACGCAGTAGGGATGACGACCGCGAGTGCAGTGCCCTTAGCGACTGCCGGAGAGACGTGGAAGAGAACAATCATGATGGGAACGGTAATTAAGCCGCCACCGATACCAAGCATGCCCGCTAGCGCTCCAACAAAAAATCCAATCACAACAAGCGCAATGGTCGACCCTGCATCAAGCAATGTTGTCCCTGTTGTATCAATTTCAAAAAACATTCGAATTCCGGCAATTGCAAGTACCGCAACAAACAACATGGTAAGCACTCGCTTAGGCACCACTGCCAACAAGCGGGCGCCAATTAAAGCCCCGCCCACTGATCCAATGGTCAACCACAGAGTGACCCACCAGTCAATATGACCGTGCGCCCAATACGTGATGATGCTGGCCATAGAGATGGGAAGAACACCTGCTAGCGATGTTCCATGCGCCAATCGTTGATCCATGCGCAGCGCAAACATCAGACCTGGCACAATGATGATTCCACCACCAAGTCCAAACATTCCCGACAGCAGTCCAGCGCCCGTGCCAAACGCCATCAAAATGAGGGCTCGCTCTTTTGAAATTTTCACTTGCCTAGTTTGCTAGATGGAGCATCCCGCAGCATCATCGAAATATCGAGCACCGCGCTGGCGTGCACCTTTGCTTGTTCAACACTAAGAGTTTTGCCCAGTTCCACCACAAAGGCCATGGAATTTTTTAGGCCCTTTTTCTGCCATGTTGCTGCAACACCGGTATATCTTCCACCAGTAATGCGCTTCATTGGCAAGCCAGTTATTGCCCCATACCTACTTCGCAGTTTTCCTTCAAAGCCAACGCCTGGCGAAATGATGTTTAAGTCTTGGTGGTACCACAGGCCAAGTGCCGGCTTAATTTCTCGAAAGAACTTGACAAGTGCTTGTGTCTCAACTTCGGATGCACGACGTGGCCCCGCATATTGCCAATAACCCGGTTGACCAATTCGCGCCCAACCGTAGGGAAAGTTGCGATTGAGATCGACACGGTTGGCGTTACCCCGGCGATCAAGCGCCGTGCCATCGGGGTTCATTGAGGGGATCACCCACAAGTTGATTCCCTTGGGTATCTGCATGTTGAGTAGCTCGTCGGTAATCAGCAGGCCGGCTTCTTCATTGCCATGAATGACACCAACAACAGCAACGGTGACACCTTTAGGGTCGCCCATCCGAAATGCTTCTAAAGGACGACCCTGAACAGATGTTCCAAACGTACGAGTTTCAATAATGTTGCCGCTGGCGCTAGCCGGGACAAGAACATAGGTTGAGCAAACTGCTACAGCGACAAGTGAAAAAAGAAGTCGTTTGATCTAATTGATATTACCTGGACCACACCAATTTCTTTTTCACCTTTTTGCAGGTGAGCGTGACCTTCTTCTTTGAAATTGTCACTTTTGCCTTGGAGCCCACCTTCGCACACTTTGCCCCAATCTTTGCCTTTGCTGCAGTCGCGCCAGCCTTAGTGCCAGCAGTTGCTCCAGCAACGAGTTTCAAACTTCCGCTACTCAGTGTGTAGTTCGAATCTTTTCCACCAGAAGACATCGCAAAATAAATCTTGAAAATGTTTGATCCGGACGCAGTCTCGTATCCCGTTGGGTCGAGCCGGCTCTTGTCAGAACCGGTTATTGCAACTGGATTTGACCAAGTAAGTCCATCAGCCGATTCAGAAACATACAGCTTCTGAGTACTTCCACAGCCAGGACCATCAGCCATAACCATTAGCCAACTTCCCGTAGTTGCACGCAACACTTCGGTGTCTACGAAACCATCCTTCGCAAAGCGGTAGCCAGCGTCTTTCACGAAGTTGACACCATCGGCTGCTGTGTAGCTTGCAACTTTTTCTGGGCATGAAGAGTTCTTGGAGGGCGACTCAACAATGTAAATGCGCACGCCTGCTCCACCCGGAAGTTCAACCGCATCAGGCACACCCCACGCCCTCTCCTGCATGCTGATTTTCATCTGCTCACTGGTCAACGTTGCTGCACCAATCGATACACATTCTGCTGTCAGACATGGCGCCGAATACACCGCTTGTGTGCCAGACATTGGATCCATTTTTTTGAAGTACGCACGTTTTACGCCACCAAAGGTTGCAAACGTGACGTCGTTGATGGGTGCTCCCCAGTTTGCAGCAACCGCTGTGCATGTACCACTTGCAGTACAGTCGGCAATCGACGTTCCGGTTGGACCACTCGAGTACCACACACGATCTAATGAACCATTGCGCTCGACGTGTGGTGACACACCGGTGAGACCCAAATTGACTGAGTCGTCAGTGAACGACCACGAACTTGCCGCCGTTGACTGCTGGCTCGTCGCAAGGGTGACCGCCACCAATGTTGCTACTGCAATGAAGCCTTTGCTGAATCTGGACACGCGATACCCCCCGCTAAGACAAAAGAATTGATCGTATTATAAAGCACGATACTCTGTCCTGGGGCTATCCGCCGCTGCGGTTCTGACCAATGAATACGAAGTGAGCGAGGGGTAAGGATTTCGACCGTTGCCGGGATGGCTGCCCCGTGCGCACTGGACTGCACCAGCACGTCGTTGGTGACTTTTAGCCTCTCCGCGTCTCCCGCGTCTGACCAAATGACCTGGTCTACATCTACCGACTGGCGATACAAACTGCCCTCTTCACCAATCACGACTCGGGCGTTTGGGGTGTCAACCTCGACCACATACTGTTTTGGCCCACCGCCCGGAATACCTAGGCCCTTGCGCTGACCAATGGTGACAAGTTCGAGCGCATCAATCTTGCCTGCAGGTGTTCCGTCTTCATTTACGACCACTGCTTTGCGGAACGGAATGCGATTGCCAAGGAACGTTTCGCGGCCACCAGTTTTGCTAATGAAACATACATCTTGACTGTCCGGCTTTGTTGCAGTGCGCAATCCCAGTTCGATAGCACGTTCACGCACTTGTGCCTTGGTTAAATGACCAACAGGAAACATCGTGTACGCAAGTTCGGCTTGATCCAGCATATGCACCACATAACTTTGATCTTTTGCGTCATCTGCTCCACGTGCAAGGCGCATCACACCTTCATCATCGCGCTCAATTCGCGCATGATGACCAGTGGCAACTGCATCAAAGCCCAACAATCGAGCGCGCTCACTAAGTCGATCAAACTTCAAGTGACGGTTGCACTCGATACATGGATTCGGTGTCAGGCCGTCCACATGGGCCTGCACATAAGGAGCGACAACGTGTTCGTTGAAGTCGTCTGAAAAGTTGAACACCAAATGATCAATACCCAATTGCTGGGCAACTCGACGAGCGTCATCTACGTCTGACACCGAGCAACAACCCGTGTCGCTCTCGCCGCCCCACAGGCGCATGGTGACACCAACAACTTCGTGTCCAGCGGCTTGCAATTCGGCGGCGGCAACCGATGAGTCCACCCCGCCCGACATCGCTACAAGCACTTTCATAGGGTTCAGGCTAACGACGCAATTGATTTACCGCAGACACAATGGCGGCAACTGCAGTATCAATATCGTGCTCTGTGGTGGTGTGCCCAAGGCTTAACCGCAATGCCCCATTGCTCCACGATCGCTCGATGCCCATTGCCTCCAGAACATGGGAAGGCTCCATCGCCCCACTCGCACAGGCAGACGCTGCCGATGCATATACGTCTGCTTGATCGAGCAAAAACAACAGTGCTTCATTTTCAAGTCCCGAGAAACACACGTGCGCAACACCTGGCACGCGCTGTTCGCGCGGCACTGTTTCCAACACACCATCTAGTGCCTGCGTGATCTCATCGACTAAACGATCTCGCAATTGCCTAACACGAACAATTTCTTCCTGACGCGTTGCATCAGTTACTTCAAGAGCTTTTGCTGTGGCAATGATTCCCGCAACATTGTGCGTGCCACTGCGGCGATCACGTTCTTGGCCACCACCAAGAATGAGGGGTTCAAGATGTTTACCCGCTTTAATCACCATCACGCCCATGCCTTTAGGCCCGCCAAACTTGTGTGCCGAAAGTGCCAGCACATCAACAAGCGGCGTTATCTCGCGCATATCTACCCAGCATGCTGCTTGCACTGCATCGGTGTGCAACAACGCCTGGGGTGCATACTTGCGAACAATACGAGCAACTTCACGCATTGGTGTAATAGACCCAACTTCATTGTTCACTGCCATCACCGAAACAACCGTGATCGGTTGTTCTTCTGTTGCCTCTTCAAGCACTCGCTGCAAATCTTCAAGATCAACGGTGCCCACGTTGTTAACTCGAACAATTACACCGCCTACATGTTCAACACAATGCAACACCGCATGATGCTCTGCGGCAGGACACACCGCCGTGCCACCAAGTCGGCGAACCGCGCCAAGAATTGCTGCGTTATCGCCCTCTGTTCCGCCACTGGTAAACACCACCTCTCCGGGGTTGCAACCAAGTGTTGCGGCAACGAGATCACGAGCTTCATCAATTGCCTTGCGTGCTTCACGTGCAAACCGATGCGAGCCAGAAGGGTTCGCATACATGTGATCAAGGTATGGCGTCATGGCCTCGATCGCCTCGGCACGCATTGGCGTGCTTGCAGCATGATCAAGATATGTGCCCATCCCCACAGGCTAATGGTTCGCCAATTCGCACGTGATTCGGAGAGAATGGTGGTGTGCAGTATTCCGATAACCCGTATGGCGACAACTTTGCCGACATTTATGACGAGTGGTATCGGGAATTAGACAACATCGACGATGTGGTGTCACGCGTTGTAGAACTTGCCGAATCTGGCCACGTGTACGAACTGGGTATTGGCACCGGACGACTTGCCATTCCCATTGCCATTGCTGGCCAGCCGCACGGCGTTGTTGTGAGTGGAATCGACTCTTCACAAGCGATGCTCGACCAACTTGCACGTAAAGAACAGGCACACCTTGTTGCGGCATCACTTGGGCATATGGTGCGCGACATGCCTCACGGCCCATTCAGTGTGGTGTTACTTGCATACAACACGTTGTTCAATCTGCTCAGCGCACCAGAGCAACAAGAGTGCCTGAACCGATGTGCAAACGCTCTTGCCCCTGGTGGACATGTGCTGGTTGACTGCTTCGTTCCCAGCCCCAATATGCCCGAGCACAGCGGCCCAACCCCCCATCGCAGTTCGTCACGCGGTTACATCACCAGCGAAGTACATGTCGATGCAGCACAACAAATTGTCAATGGCGTATTCATCGAAGTTGTTGGCGGCGAACAAGCAGTCAAACGTGAATGGAAAGTT
>JAURJB010000061.1 GCA_030832455.1 Acidimicrobiales bacterium | reverse complement strand
CACTCTGCTTTGTATGCACCAGACAATGGCCTTGCAGATATCCGTACCGTTGTGAGTGGTGCGCCGACGTGGCTTGCACACAGTGGTTGGATCGTTATGGAGATTGGTTATCGCCAAGGCAATGATGTTCGTGACTTGTTGCAGAATGCCGGCCTCGTCAATATTGAAATTCGCCAAGACCTTGCTGGTCGTGATCGAATTGCGTTAGCCCAGCACCAAGCTTCTGCGTAAAAAATTCAGCTGATGTAACAGTAGGTTTTCGGCAACAACTTCTTGCGGCGTCATGTGCGTTACTCCAACGAGCGGCAGGAATTCGTGTGGCTTGCCTGCATGCAGGAGCGCTGTCGACAACTCGAGCGAATGGGCTGCAAGCACGTTGTCATCGGCAAGCCCATGAATGATCAAGAGTGGGCGAGTGAGTTTCTTGGCATCGGGTAGCAGCGACGAAACTTCATACGGTGCATCGTCGAGTGTGGGGTTGCCAAGATATCGCTCGGTATAAAACGTGTCGTACAACCGCCAATCAGTTACAGGTGCACCGGCAATTGCAGCATGAAAATGTTGTGGAGCGCGAAGCACTGCGAGTGCTGCAAGGTAGCCACCGAAGCTCCAGCCGCGAATCGCAACTCGCGATGTGTCGGCACACGGGGCAATCTCGCCGAGGTGATTGAGAACGTCGATTTGGTCATTGAGAACAGATGTTGCAAGGTCGTTGTGGACTTCACGTTCCCATGCGCTGCCACGCCCAGGTGTTCCACTGCCATCGGCAATGACGACACAAAACCCTTGGTTAGCAAACCACTGTGCCGCTGCAAAGGCCAGGCTGCTATGCACCACTCGTTGCGCATGTGGCCCACCATATGGATCAAACAACACGGGGAGTGGTGAACCATCGTGATGTTCAGGCAACACGATTGCAGTGCTGATACCGCGAGGGCCGACTCTGTGGAATGCAACGTTGACATTGAGCAGCGGCTCTTCGGCGTTATTCGTTAGTTCGTGATGATTATTGACCAGCGTTCGTGAGCGACGTTGTTGCATGGTTGCACTGCGAACAACGGTGGTGGTTCCCCCAAGTGAAACAGTGAAGACTCCATCGCCTTGTGTGAGTTGCGTAAGCGTGTTGGTTGCAATGTGTGCCTTCCAAGCATGAAGCATGGTTGGTTGGTCGAGTGTGTTGCCCGAAAAACACACATCTTCAGATGTGGCGCTGATGATGCCGCGAACCTGAATGTGTGCAGGTGTGATGGCGACGTTATTGACAAGCACTGCTCGTGCTCCGTTTCTTTCACCGCACCACATCACCTGACTCTCGGAGATCAGTGATGGGCCACCAGCAACCAGTTCGACCCACTGATCATCGCGTTCAACATGCAGCGATTCGGTTTCACCTGTGGTGCACTGCACTTTGCGGATATCGAGTAATCGTTGATCCCGTGACATCACAGAAATAACGAGTCCGAACGAATTCCATTGCACAGAGGCGAGGTATTCATATTCATGCGTATTCCAGACAACAGGGATCGATGCGCCGAACAGATCGACAAGATGCAGGGATGTGCTTGCGTTTTCTGTTCCCGCAAATGGGTATCGGCGTGTTTGTGGGCTGGCCTTTGGTTGCGCAGGGTCGGCAATGGTGATGAGTGCGATGGGCGAGTTATCTACTCGTTCAATTGCGAGTGCATCACTGGTTGGTGACCACCAAAATCCTCGGTGTCTGTTCATTTCTTCTGCTGCAACAAATTCAGCGACACCCCACGAAACATCGTTGTGTGGTTCACCGGCCAGGCAGCGTTCGTTTCCTGCTTGGTCGCACACAAACAGGCTGTTTCCTCGCACATAGGCAATGTGTTTGCCATCAGGGCTGATGCGCGGGTCGTAGATCAACCCTGCAGCTGGTTGAGCAATCACGATTTCTTTCACATGATGCATGTCGCAGATGAACAATCGCCCGCTTACAGCAAAGACTGCATGGTGAACATCTTGATCGCATGAAAACGAAACAATTCCAGCAGCGCCTTCACGAGCTCGTTCGCGACGAGCCTTCTCCTCAGGTGAATCGTCGCGCGAATGAGAATCAATGATGAGGGTGCGACTATCAGCGATACATGTTTCCGTACTGCGCTCAACGTTGCACAGCCACAACGAGTTCATCGAATCTGATCCAGAAGACGAGCGCAGAAATAACACGCGCTTGCCGTCTGGTGAAGCAACAATGTTTCGTGGTTCGCCAAGTGTGAGGCGTTGAGTTCGTGCGTATTGGCGAGGAAATGTATCGGTCATGCCAGCAAGGTTCCGGCGTCATTTACGCGCACGGGAACGCCAACCCATTCGCGCTCGCACATTTCGTTTGCCAGTTGAGCATCGTTTGATGTTGCCCATGCCCGTCGTGAGTCGGGAAGAATGACCGAAGCATTCACGATTTCTGGAGCGCCATCGCGGCCATGCATCACGCTGTATGCCTCAAGTTTTGCTGGCCCCTGTGCTTGCAACTGCGTCGCCACTTCGCGTTTTGGCAATGCATCAACATGTGCTTGTGGAGACGAATGCAGAAATCCGCGAGGTGGCGGAGTGGTTGCGTATGCACCAAATGAATGCTTGGTTGCATAACCACCATTAGCCCAGATAAATCCTGTGGAATTCGGTGTATCGCGCAGCTTTTGCATGGTGGTGGCAATTGCATGCATCACATAGTTGTTGAAGGGCCCACCTGCAAATGACAAGCCACCAGTCATGGTGAGTTGCTGATTGAGACTGAGTCCAAGTGATTGAGCGCCAAGCTGAACGGCAGAAGGAAAGCACGAATATAAATCAATAAAGTCGTAGTCATTGGCTGCCAAGCCGGTGAGTTGTTGGAGGTATTCGCCACCAAGGCGAATTGCTGGTGTATCGGTGAACGTCCAGCGGTGAGAGATGAAGTTGTGTTCATGGCAATCGGTTCCCGCTTGTGGGAATACCCATCGGTCACGCGGCACACCAAGTGATTGTGCGCGTTCGGCAGAGCACAGGATCAATGCTGCAGACATGTCAACGTCGTTATTTGAGTTCATCAGCTTGGTGTACGGAAAACCAATCATGCGGTTAGTTGGCGACGCAGTTCTGATCTGTTCTGCTGTGTATGCAGTGCGTGACCAAGCATGTGGATTATTGGCAGCAACGCTGCTGAAACGCGACCACAGTTCGCTGATGAGTTGTTGATGGTCGGAGACACTTCGGGCTGCCGCCGCGCGAAGTGCAGTTTCAAACATTGGATAAATCTGAATGGGAAGCGCAATCTTGAGCGCTAGTTCAGCTTCGTGATTCATGACCAATTCGTCGCCAGTAGTGACTGGTTCGTCGTCAGCCAACGACTCGGATGACGCATTCATCCACAACGGTTGCGTTGACGATTGTTTAGCGCGTCGGCGTGAGCGAGAAGCTTCGCCGCCCGTCAGCACCACCATGTCCATCTGGCCTCGTGAAATTGCGAGTGCAGCATGATTGACGAGCGACTGTGGAAGATTGCCCCCGTGCGGTGTGAGGCCAGTTGTAGTGACAGTGAGACCGAGTTGGCGAGCCACGCTGCGGCCAGGGTTTGGTTCGCGATTTGATAGCGATCGAAGTACGTACAGTGCATCAATCGTGCCGAGCGAAGCGACGCTGGCATCTGCGATTGCGCCACGTACCGCATCGGCCATCAGTTGTGTTGGTCCTAATGCAGTGAACACATCATCGTGGTGTTGGCTCACCTGAGCCTGACCGATGAGGACAGGGGTGCGTGGGTCGAGGGTCACGGCACAAACTCTAGTTTTCAGTGTTTACACAGTGTCTATTGGGTAAAGCCCTTGTGACCTATGCTCGCTTGCGGAAATCTAATGACTACTTCGCACACTTCTCGCGTCATCGCAATTGGTTCCGACCATGCGGGTTATGACCTCAAACAACACCTCATTGGATATTTGACGAAGGCCGGGCATCAGGTCGTCGATCACGGAACACATTCGAGTGAAAGTGTTGACTATCCGCCAATTTGTGCAGCGGTTGCACGAGATGTTCGTGATGGCAAAGCAGAAATTGGCATCGTGATGGGCGGAAGTGGTCAAGGCGAACAGATTGCTGCCAACAAAGTGCATGGAGTGCGTGCCGCATTGTGCAATGACTTGTATTTGGCAGAAATGGCTCGCTCGCATAACGACGCAAATGTGCTCAGCATGGGCGGTCGGGTTGTCAGCGTTGAACAAGCGGAACAAATTGTTGAAAAGTTCTTATACACACCGTTTGAGGGTGGTCGACATGAGCGCAGAGTTGCTCAGTTGGCCGAAATCGAACAACAAGAAGGAGCGCGCTAATGCCTTGGCCATCTGAATCACAACGAGACACCGAAGTTTTTGGACTGATCGACAAAGAACGCGAGCGTCAAGTAACAGGACTGCAACTGATTGCGAGTGAAAACTTCACGTCACCCGACGTGATGGAGGCAACAGGTTCGGTATTGACAAATAAATATGCAGAGGGTTATCCGGGCAAGCGCTACTACGGCGGTAATGCAGTAGTTGACGAGATTGAGGCGTTGGCCATTGAGCGAATCAAGCAATTGTTTGGTGCAGATCACGCCAACGTGCAACCCCACTCGGGTGCGAGTGCAAACATGGCGGTATATCTCGGGTTGCTAAAGCCTGGAGACACCGTGCTCGGTTTAAGTCTTGATCACGGCGGACACCTCACACATGGATCGCCCGTCAATGCGTCAGGAATTTTGTACGACTTTCATTCCTTCCGTGTGGGTGCAACAGATGAGCGCTTGGACTTTGATCAAATTCGTGAGCTTGCAATCAAGCACAAACCAAAAATGATTGTTGCGGGAACTACGTCGTACCCGCGTCGGCTTGAGCCAAAGCCATTCCGTGCGATTGCAGATGAAGTTGGCGCATTGATGATGTTTGACATTGCACACATCGCCGGACTTGTAGCTGGTGGTGCGCATCCAAACCCAGTTCCGTACGCAGACGTCGTGACGTTTACAACTCACAAAACACTGCGCGGACCACGCGGTGGTTGCATTTTGACTACTGCTGCACACGCTGCCGCAATCGACAAAGCGGTGTTTCCGGGAAGCCAAGGTGGCCCACTTGAACACGCAGTTGCTGCCAAAGCAGTTGCATTTCATGAGGCATTGCAGCCAAGTTTCAAGGACTACGCACAGCAGATTGTGAAGAATGCGGCCGCACTTGCAGAAGCAATGTCAAAGCAGGGTTTCCGGTTGGTTTCTGGTGGCACTGACACACACATGATGGTGGTCGATTTGCAGCCCTTCGATGCCGAACTGACGGGCAAAGAATCACAATTGGTGTTGGATGAAGCCGGAATCACATTGAACAAAAACAACATTCCAAATGATCCACGCAGCCCATTTGTGACGAGTGGTGTGCGCATTGGAACACCATCGGTAACAACGCAAGGGATGAAAGAGCCAGAGATGGTGCTCATAGCTGAATACATTGCACAGACGTTGCGCAACCGCAACAATCCTGCAGTTGTAGCAGAAGTACGCGCCAAGGTTGCGGCCCTGTGTGCCAAGTTCCCTGTGTACTCAAAGCGTGCGTGATTGATCTTTCTGGATATCTGATCGTCGGCCTATGTGCCGCGATGGTAACAGCGATCTTGACTCCGCTTGTCCAGCGTTTTGCACGCAAACGAAAATGGATGGCCGAACCTGATGAACGTCGGGCGCACCCGGTACCAACCCCAAATGTTGGTGGTATTGCATTCATCGGAGGATTGGTTGCCGCACTGTTGCTTGCGTGGCGAATGGACCGATTTTCACTCGTCATTTCAGGTAACTCCGAGCTGATTGGTGTAGTGCTTGCCGCATTGCTCATTGCAGCGTTGGGCTTTGCAGACGATGTTAAAGATTTGTCTGCGCCAATGAAGGTCACTGGTGTTGTTGTCGTTGCATTGGTATTGGTGTGGTTTGGCGTGACGATGTTTTATTTCCGTGTTCCATTCCTCGATGTCTTCGTGTTGTCTAACGATTGGATTCCGCTATTCACCGTGATGTGGCTATTAGGAATGACACAAGCAATCAACTTGATCGATGGACTTGACGGTTTAGCAACAGGAATTGTTGCAATTGCTTCAGCAACATTTTTTGTGTACAGCAAGCATCTTGCCGATCAAGGATTGTTGGCACAACCAAACATCGGTCCACTCATTGCGATCATCACGCTTGGAATCTGTTTGGGTTTCTTGCCATATAACTTCAACCCTGCACGAATTTTCATGGGTGATGTTGGCGCGCTTGTGCTCGGATTGTTAATGGCTGTTTCGACGAGTGTTGTTGGTGGGCGAGCAGACCCGCAGTTGCAAGGTGTCAGTGGCCAAACGTATTTCTTTATTGCGCCGTTGTTTATCCCGTTGCTCATTTTGGGTGTGCCATTTTTTGATGTGTTATTCGCCATTCTGCGACGCACGGTAAGTAGGCAAGGTTTCGCGACGGCTGATCGCGGGCATTTACATCACCGCCTGATTGCCCTTGGTCACGGTCCGCGCCGTGCTGTGGTAATTATGTGGGCCTGGACGGCGTTGCTGTCTACGGTTGCGCTGTATCCCGCGCTCACCACTGCTCGGCCAAAC
>JAURJB010000060.1 GCA_030832455.1 Acidimicrobiales bacterium | reverse complement strand
CCAACATCAGCGCACCAGTCACGATCGTGAGCACAATGTTTGAGGTAATTCCTTCGGTGTCGGCCCATACAAAATCTTGTCCTGCAAAAGGCAAATCACGAACGAGTTCGAGCGCCATCTTGACATCGGAAAAGCTTTGATCGTCTGCAACGTGCCGCGCATTTTGGATGGATTGCTGGAGAATGTCATAGTCGGTAACAACTTCGGGTCGAATTCGTAATACATCTTTTGTTCCGCGAGTTAACAGTGTTTGATCATCAAGGTTGATGGCCCGTCGCACACCAGAGATCACATTGTTGAATGTTGCATCTTGTACCGACATTTCCCAAAGCGCAGTGCGGGCGGCGATGCGTGTTGGTCGATCGCGATGCAGCACTAACCAGGCAAGCAGTTCAGCAGACTTTGATTTTTCAAAGTTGATCGTTTGCCACTGTCGGTCTGCAACTTCCAAAGGACCCATCAGACGCACACAGATTTTCCAATCGTCTAAGCCAAGATGAAACCCGTCAACTGACTCTGTTCGGAATGGCCGTTGCAATTCCCTGTTTAAGACTGTCAGTTTCTGGGCATCGTAGTGAGTTAACCAAAATGGCTTAAACGAGCACTTTGTTGGATCCACAATCCAGTGGTCAGATGTTTGCCTGATACGAATAGTTGCTGCCTCTTCCGAAGCCGAAAGAACTGATGTTGGATCCAGGTCATGCGCCTCAATCACGCAGGACAAATACTGACGGACTACATCTGTTTCGCTCTCACTGTCTGACTGCACCAAGATTCTGTCGTCATGGCAGAGGGAGATGAGAAGTATTTTGCCCTCCGAAATCCCAATCGGCACATACACATCGCCCTGATGCCTTTCTCGATTGCCGATCAAGGTAACGGGAAGTGCTTCACGTGTGGCACGTAGATACTTCAGTGAGGACAGCAACATCTGTGATGATTTAGATATTGGAATCTGAATCATTCCTTGATTACTTCGTTGAAGTTTTCGTTGTATCTTCAACTCATAAACTGCCAGTAACGCAGTGAGTGCGAAACTAGTTGATATGCGCTGATCATGCTTGGGAAGGATTTCATCCTGGCTTGCAGCCAGCACCACCGATGTTGCTGGCTCACCGCCGTCCGTTGATGTGGCCATTGGCCGTGGTTGTACAACCAATACCCACAACGCAAGGACAAAAGCCGCTGCTGCATGGCTAACTAGCCGATCCGATGAATGCGTTGTGCCTCCTCTGGCACGATAGAAAAACTCATACACCACACTTGCAACTCCAAATGCCCACACCAGCCATAAAGTCAGCCCTGAAAAAACCTGCACAAGCAATTCCGCATCCATCATCTGACGTAACGAAAATGCATCTTCCAACAACACCGGGATAGACCACCCCAGGACGAACAACGCCCATGGAATTCCAACTATAAAGAGGCAGCCAATAACAACGATCCGAAGATTTTTCATGGACTGACAAATGGCCTTGCTGATCTGCTGACCGAAAGATTCTTGTTGCGTACACCGAACATTCCCAAAATGGTCATGGTGACTTTACGCTGTGTAGTAACGGTTACTGCCTGCTTGTTCGCGACAACCGATCCCTCAACAGAGATACTGCGGAGAAATCCCTCGGCAACGCTCACTGCTCGAACCTCATGCACGGTCGGATTTCCGCTTCTTAGCGACGTCACTTCTTGTGCACCTGCCCGTGCAGCGTTCTCTGCTGCATCTGCAATTTCGATTCGTGCCGTGATCATTCTTCCGCCATCAAACGCAAGGCCCGCACATGCAATAAATGTCATCGTTAACACAACAACGAAACCGGATATTGACCCCCGATCCATTGTTCGCATGCATCTCATTTCACCCTCCAGCGATCAATAACTTCAATTGACGAGGCACGCACGACATCGGGGAAAAGGCCAAGCAATTCTGTGCCGTCATCTCGCACCCGGCACGAGATGCTCACCTGGACTGCTTCAACCGACCCTGCTGCGACACGCTTCACCTCTATCGATATATCAATGCATGCGACACCCGACAGACGTAGGTCTCGCTCGCTTGCGTGCCGAGAAGACTCAACCAATTTTGCTTCCGAAGCCTGAGATCCTGCGCGAGCCCCTTGGTCGGCTGCGTGCTGAACCTGAATTTTCGCCTCTCCTAATCTGCCTGCGTGAACCCCAAACAGCACCAACACCATCAGCACTGGTGCAAGAAGTACTAATTCGACAGTCAGACTTCCCCGTTCAGTCTTCATCGATCTGCCTCGTACGCATAACGCTCAAGAGGCTCTGATGCAGCGCGGGAAACCACTGATGGAAACATTGGCACTACAACTGGTACGTCAAGCACCACCCGTACTTCAATCACACCATTTCGAATATCGGTACTTGGTTCATGAGCCAGAATGGCGTGTTGCTCTGCAGCTGAAACAACAGCAGCAGCAACTGCGTGCATCTCACTTCCATTGACAATTGCCCCAGCTATCGCACCTTCTTGTGCGGCAATCGTTGCTAGCTGTGCCGTATGAAAATACAGCGCACTTTGAATTCCGATGAGTAGAAAGAGCAACAGCACAGGCACAGCCAACACCGCCTGTGCTGTTGTCTCACCACGCTCTGTTGAGTCGTTATCCGAGATCAAGTGAATTTGCTTTATCCCGAACTCGTGAAGTAATCGTTGCGCCAACCGCTATCGCAAGTGCAATCAATGCGGCTGCCATCACAACCGTTGTCGCACTCACCTCACCGCGCTCACAGTCCTGCTCGCGAGATGCCTGATAACGAATCCATAGATACTGAAATTGCATATTTGTTGTTGTCATTTCTTTCCTTTTCATTAAGAACGAGTCAGTTATTCACTTCACTAGGGCGTCATAAACCTCCAATCACCAGGGTTACTGCGGGATAACCAATGAGCACAATGAACGACACAAACAGCAGCACCATTGGCATCCCCATTCGCTCGGTTGCTGCATTTGCAGAGGATTCGACCTCGCTCATCTGTTGATAACGCAATGATTCGGCTCGAGCGGCAAGAGATGAGCGGATACGTGCACCATGCTCTCCTGCAAGCTGAATTGATCCTGCTATTTCTTGAATCTGCACTAGCGAATAGATCTCGCCTAAACGGGCCAATTCCATCCATGGCGAAGTCCGTGAACTTCGAGCAATGGTCAGTACACGCCGAATCTGTTCAAACGCCCATCCATCCCCAGATTCCGACGCTGCAATCAGTGCTGTTTCTGTTCCGGCGCCACCAGCCAGCAATATGTTCGTTAAATCAAGAAAACTTGAAAAAGAGTGGAGAAAGGATCGCCTTCTGGCATTGGCAAGTCTTCGTAGTTGCTGCTCAGGCAGGAAGAATCCCACCATCGCTGCGATGACCATGAAGAGTGCTGAAACGCCAATTCCAAAGTTAAACAAGGTCGAACCAAAGGATGTGAGTGCAAATCCACTTGCAACAAACCCCACAACAGCACCAACAAGTTTGTTCACTACAAGTGTTGATGCATTGACATCACAGATCATTAAGTCGGCTTGCGATCTCGAACTTGTTTGATTTCGGAGATAAACCAAACCGTCATGCATCACGATTCGAGCACGATCTCGCACTTTAACGATCAGCGATGTCTGAGCGAACAGATTTACACCGATTGCAATAATCACCCCATACACCGACGCAAGAATCATAAAATCCCTGTCATTCGCCGACGAACGAATCGCTCCGGTTCAATAATCTTGGCCATACTCTGCATGAGTGACAGCGAAATCGCAAAGGCGCAAAGTATGCATGAGAGCACGACCTGTCCTTCAATTGACGAATATGGTTGCAGGTACGCGCGATTGAAAATGAACAAACCAGCAATAAACGATCCGATAACTGAAGCGATAATCTTCACAGCGCTTCTGGTCCTTGCCCGACCCACCCAAACCCGACTGCGCATTTTGCTTTCATCTCTTGCACACTGCGCAATGTGTGTAAGTAGTTGTCCCACGTCGCGCGCTTGATGCTGAGACGCAGTAATCAGCGCCGCTACAACGAAATCTGCAGTTGAATTGTTAATGTCATCACCGAATCGCCGCAGCCCGTCTTCTAGTGATCCGTAACCAATGAATGATGCTAGTTTCTTGACGTTCTGACGTAGAGCAAATGGCGCATGGACCGAAGTTGCAACGATTGCTTGTTCGAGCCCGTGTGACCCTGCAAGCGTGTCACGCAGTTGCTCGGTCCATGTTGCAATTGCATCAACCAGCTCTTGTTCGTTGCGAGTGTGAATCTGTGGTCGACCTACGCCAGGCACGGTAGCGACTAGCGCGGCAACAGCCATCGATACAACAATCCAACCAGTCAACATGGCGACACCCATAAACGTTGCAGGGATTAACAACTGGGTGAGACGGAACTGATACGACGTGACCAAATGAAACAATGGCCATTGCATTGTCACTCGTCGTGGAGAGGTTATGAAGAACACTCCAAGACCAAATATCAATCCAGAAACTACAGCAACGAATAGTTTCATCGCAATAACCCCTCATCAAATCCACATGATGCAAATAGATCACGCGTCTCTTCGCGAAGCGGATACCCAACACCAACCTGCCCGTTGTGCGTGCGAATAATTTCATTAGACACAATGGTTGACCCATCTGTATCGACCACCTCGCGCACCGACCCGACTCGTCGCTGCCCTCCCACTACATCAATGTGCACAACGAAATGTACGGAACTTGAGATCAAGAGATTAGTTGTTTCAACAGGCAATGCGTGCGTTGACATCGACATATAAGCGACAAGCTTTGGAAACACCGACCGTGTGCTGTCGGCGTGAAGTGTGCACATTGAGCCGTTGTTCCCCTGACTCATTGCCATCAACATGGGGAATGCTTCTGCTCCTCGAACCTCACCCACGATCACCCTGTCCGGGTCCATACGGAGTGCCATTTTTGTTAGATCTGCAAGCGTGATCTCCCCTTGGCCTTCAATATTTGCAGGGCGAGATTGCAACGCATCATGGTCTGGATGCAGATGCTCAAACCGTTCAAGACCCAACTCATATGCATCTTCGATTGTCACGATTCGTTCATTTGGAGGCACTTCATTGATGAGGGCTCTCATCAATGTGGTTTTACCCGACCCTGTGCCACCCGCAATAATCACATTTCTCTTTGACAAAACCATCGCCCTAAACAGTTCGGATGTGCTGTGTGACATCATTCCTCGTTCGACCAAATCTGCGAGCGAAGAAATATCAAATTGATGTTTTCTAATTACAAGACTTGGTCGCGCCGAAACATCCATCGTTGCGAATAACCGCGAGCCGTCTGCTAACTGCAGGTTGAGCTCTGGCGCACCAGCATCAAATCGCCGCTCACTTCTTCCCATCCGTGCAGCAGTCCGACGAATGAGATCAATCAGTTCGTCGTCGCTATCAACGACTGGTGGGCGGCACTCTCTTTGTCCGTTGCGAAGCTTTACCCAGATTGGCGCATTTCCCCGAATGTGGATATCACTGATCATGGGATCGTCAAGGGTTGGTTGCAACAACCCCATACCCAACACCTGATCTATTGCACGCCCGATAAGTGTCTGTTCTTCTAACTCTGTGAGTGCAGGAAGTCCCTCCTGTCGACGAGCAGCCGACAATCGCGCACACTCCATTGCAGACACCTGTCGAGCAAAATCAGATTCATGTGCGTGATCAAGGTACTTTTCTCCTCTACTCTGACGATCTAATCGTTCCTCGGCCAGTGCCTCACCAACACGTGCAGCAAGTGCATCGCACAGCCTCTTGGTAACCGAATTTGCTTGGTGCTCAAGCAACACAGCGGATGTTTGTTGGACCATCACATCACCTACTGATTCACGCGAGAAATTCGCACATTGCCTGCACTCGCAATCGCAAGCGACAATCGCAGTGGACCACGGAAGGTGACCACTACCGAATTGTTTAGATCAACAGCTTGTTCAATCGCCCAGATCGTGACTGCTTGGTCAAACAGCATCGGTGGCGCGGCACTTGCAATAGTTGCATCAGGGGTGAGTACGAGTCGCACAACATCATTTGCTGCAAGCTGTGCGGGAATGTTCCCAAGTGGTATCGCCGCCGACGTCAGCGCCTCATCATCGCCAAGTGGCAACGAGGCGCTCACCATATTTTTTAATAGCGGACTATCCCCACTAACTGAAACTGCAAGAATTTTTCCGACCAACTCGCTCGCATCAGTTCCTGAAACAAAGTGTAGTGCAGACTCGGGAGAAACGTACAGCGCTTTGAGATCATTTTCCTCAATCACGTGACCGCGTTCTAGTGAACGTGTGGCTCCGACGACCTGCACTGTTTCGGATGCTGACTGGTACACCAGTAGTGACCCGATTACGCCTACGGCAATCAGTGCAAGCCCGACTGCCATGTCTGGTACACGCCTTCTTCTCCGATTTCCTTGATCAAGGTCAGGAGTATTCTCAACAATGCCTGAATTGTTGAGCACCCTTGATCTCGTCAAGGAGTCAATAATCCGCTGTGACACGGTTGCCCCCTTAATCGCTATCAATCCGCCGATGGTGCGATGTGTATTTGCAACGATCTTTGCGGAAACTAGATCTCTTTTCCAAACTCAACCGCGAACGCGGTCTTAGCCCATGCGATTAATGGGCTGCTTTGCTTGGCCGATATGGGTCACTTTGCATGCCACAGACAGCCCGTAGCCTTATCTGCGTGAGCAACACCCCTACCCAGCCACCCGCAGTACTGCCCGCAGCCAACGATGCGTGCTGGTGTGGAAGCGGCCGAAAGTACAAACGTTGCCACAAGACCAGTGAGGGTCGTGTCGAACCAGGAGTAGTCAGTCCGATGCTCACCGTTCCTGCACACATCGTTAAACCGCCATATGCGGAAACAGGAAAAGTTACGC
>JAURJB010000005.1 GCA_030832455.1 Acidimicrobiales bacterium | reverse complement strand
AAGCACCGCACGTGGATCACCATCAAGTAGAGGCCGGCCACTATGTGATTGCGTTCGATGGACCAGTTCATCAACATGCGCATCGAGCCACACAACATGATCAGCAGATTCCGTAATGATTTCGCGATTGGATTGCCGAATCACTGCGCCGCCACCAGTAGCAAGAACCAGGCTTGACTTGCGATCTGTCAGCGTGCTTGCCAGAGCTGCGCTTTCATAGTCACGAAACACTTCTTCGCCGTGCTGAGAAAAAATCTCGCGAATACTTGCTCCATGGCTCTTGCGCACCACATCGTCTAAGTCAACGAACTCGCAATTCAGCAGCCGAGCGACACGCTTTCCCACGGTTGTCTTCCCTGAACCCATCAGGCCAACCAACACGATCGTGAGCGACGCGCTCACTTTACCGATGCGGCGAACGACTCGGCGTTACGCACAAACTCGGCAACTGAATCACCACCGAACTTACGCTGCGCTTCTTGTGCAAGAACAAGTGCAACCATAGTTTCTGCAACTACACCCATCGCTGGCACGGCAGTTACGTCAGTTCGTTCCTTGAAACTCACGGTCTCTTCTTTTGTAACCGTGTCGATCGTTTTCAATGTGGGACGATTCAGCGTTGCGAGCGGTTTCATTGCTGCCCGCACCACCATCAGTTCGCCCGTAGTCATTCCGCCCTCAGTGCCACCAGCAAGTGTCGTTTCACGACGGTACGTATTATTGGTCCCATCAAATGAAATTGCGTCATGGGCCTGACTTCCTCGTCGCCGAGCAACTTCAAACCCGTCGCCGATTTCAACACCCTTCACTGCCTGAATGCTCATGATTGCTTGAGCCAACAATCCATCAATCTTGCGATCCCAATGAACGTAACTCCCCAACCCAATAGGCAGGCCATACGCAAGAACCTCAACAACACCACCCAAACTGTCGCCATCTTTTGCTGCTGCTTCAATCTCGGTGATCATCTGTTGCTCAGCATCTTTATTGAATGCAC
This sequence comes from Acidimicrobiales bacterium, assembly GCA_030832455.1. Lineage (GTDB taxonomy): Bacteria > Actinomycetota > Acidimicrobiia > Acidimicrobiales > Ilumatobacteraceae > UBA3006. Next base: position 50,051 of record JAURJB010000005.1, on the reverse strand, counting down.
GCACAGGAGATTCATCGACCATCGGTAGGTCATGGATGGTCGGACGAATTGCTGATGAGCTTTGCGCGGCACCCATAGCAATCACATGTGACAGCACTTCGACACCAATTTGGCGAAGTAATAATTTAGCTAGCGCTCCAGCAACAACTCGCGCTGCAGTTTCGCGGGCACTTGCACGTTCGAGCACATCGCGAGCATCAGAGAAGCCGTATTTTTGCATTCCGGTCAAATCGGCGTGACCCGGACGCGGTTGAGTCAACGGCTTTTTCGTTGCGCCCGGCGCTGGCGACATTTCTTCGTGCCATACATCGCTACGAAACCACTCAGAATTCTTGATTTCAATAGCAACCGGAGAACCCAATGTGCGTCCATGGCGGATTCCGCCAATCAAGACAATCTCGTCTTGTTCAAAACGCTGGCGCGGACCGCGACCATAGCCAAGTCGCCGGCGAGCCAATTCACTTTCGATATCGGCGGCAGTAACGGCAAGACCTGAGGGAAGTCCTTCAACAATGACTACGAGGGCCTGGCCGTGGCTTTCACCAGCGGTGAGATAACGCAACATGGATTACAGGATACCTGTGCGCATCATCACGAACAGGGTCAATTACTGGTTGCGACGTTCAATTTCGCGTTCTGCTGCAACCCTCATCGCAAGTGGATCTGGCCGAACCCCGCACCACAGCTCTTCTTGGCGAACTGCCTGATACACCAGCATCCATAAACCGTCAATGGTGCGTGCTCCGATCTCGGCTGCATCACGCAATAAGCGCGTGTGCATTGGCGCATAGACAGCATCAAGTACTACATGCGTTGCTCGAAGATACTGACGCGGAACCAGAGACTCATCACTCAACATCCCAACTGAGGTTGTATTGATCACCATCTGGGCTTGTTCAATGTCGACAAGTTCACCGACCCGTGCCCGAGTAGAGCACTGCGCAGCACTGTGGGCATGTTCAGCAGTGCGGTTGATCACTATGATCTCTGCAGCTCCACGGAGATCTAATGCTGTAATCACCGCACGTGCAGTACCGCCAGCCCCCAACACGGCTACATGACAGCCCTCGACACTCGCACCATGATGCTCCAACGCATCACAACATCCATCACCATCAGTATTTGCTCCAACAATTGAGCCGGTTTCAGAGAACACCAAAGTGTTGACAGATCGTGACCGCTTCGCAACTTCATCACAGTGGGCCGCCAAGGCAAACGCCGCATCTTTGTGCGGCATCGTTACGGATAACCCAAGAAATCCATTATCGCGAGAACATGTAACTTCATCTTCGAAATAGGTTGCGTCAACATCAATAGCCACATATCTCCATGGCTTGCCCATTTCCTCGAAGGCAGCATTGTGAATTGCTGGAGACAAACTTTGCGACACCGGCGTACCAATAACCCCTGCAACTGATTTTAGTTTTCGTGTAGCCATTACGGAAGCAGCCCCTCCTGACGAGAGATCTCAACATTGGCCTCATGTTGTTGCAACGTCGCAGCAAACGTATGGCTGCCATCCGAACTTGACAAAACGTAATAGATATATCGACATGGTTTAGGCACATTTACACAGATCGCATCGGTGCCTGCTGGGTTTGGTGCCGGGTTCAATGCAGCAATGATTGAGGCACGACCAGGATTGGCAATAGGAGTTGGCGGTAAGCCCTTGTTGATGTACGTGTTGTAGGGCGTATCACTTGCTTTCAATGTTGCAAAGTCGGCATCAGTAGGAGCGTTGTAATACAGCGTTGCGTCTATCTGCAATGGCATTTTGAGTTCAAGGCGGTTGTAAATGACACGAGCGATCTTTGCCCGATCGGCATCCACTTTCGCCTCGCGCTCAATCATTGATGCAATGATCAACACCTTGTAAGCCGACACACCTACTTTGGCTTGTGCATCGTCGATACCTTCCTGCGATGCAACACGAACCAATTGCTTGGCAAGCTGTTGAACAACCTGTGCTTCGCTTTGATCGTTTGATATCTGATACGTGTCAGGGAACAGCAGACCTTCAAGAGAAGTTTGCCCTTCGGGCCGATATGGACTTTCTACCGAACCATCTAGAGCGATGGTGACGAACTGCTCGGCGCTGAGTCGCAACGTCTTTTCGGCCAAGCGCTGCCCCATTTGCGCAATGGTGTAACCCTCAGGAAACGTGACATTTTGATACGACGCGGACGGCGGTGTCTTAAGTTGCAACATGATGTTGCCCATGTGGTCTTTTGGCACGAGTTCGTAATAGCCAGGAATCAACTCGATTCCCCCTTTTTGACCTACATACCACTTGAATACTCCAGAGCTTGAGATAAATCCCTCGCCTTCAAGTCGATCGCTCACTGTTTCCAGGGTGTCACCCTCGATCACCGTAAAAGCAGACACCACTCCCGTACCCGATGGATTGACTCGATGCACGTACCACAGTCCGATAGCCCCCATAAACAGCGTCACTGCAGCAGTGGCTAGCGCCGCAATTTTCAAAGGACGTGATAGCCAACCAAATTCATTGGGCACAGCATCATCATCAAAGGAGGCCGAGCGAACGGCACTTCGCGGGTTGTCCCAAGGGTCGTCGTACCAATTGTCAGCGGGGCTTTCATCTCGCTTGCGTGGATTCAGCAACGGATCAATCATCGGAGACCACATCCGCGACGGTCTCGCCATCAAGCCATGCTTGAAGCAGCACAGCGGCAGCAACCTTGTCAATTACTTTACGGCGCTCTTGTGCATTCATCTTTTGTTGCATCAAAATGTTGTCCGCGGTAACCGTTGTACGACGCTCGTCATACGTCAGCACCGGCACATTGACCACGCTAGCCAACTGACCCGCTTCAGCAATGGCAGCACGAGCTGCTTCACCCGAGGTTCCATCCATGTTGAGCGGCAGACCGACAACTACACAACGAGCCTCGTACTCTTCCACAATGTTGGCAATCGCACGATGATCTTGTTCGCGAGAACCCGAGCGCTGCAATACCACGAGAGGAGTCGCAATTGTTCCGCTTGCGTCGCTCGTTGCAATACCAATCCGTTTTGTCCCCAGATCAACCCCGAGGGCGCGCATGTTAGGAATGTGCAATCCCACCTAAGGCAAGCTGCGCGAGCTTCAACGCATCGTCTAACGCCTCTGGGTTCTTTCCTCCAGCAACTGCGATGTCTCCCTTGCCACCACCACCCCCACCAACAGCTCTTGCTGCCTCTTTGATGAGATCGCCCGCTGGCACCGCAACCCCATTGCCCACTGCAGCAACCAATGCCACACCGCCCGTGTCGGTTACTCCGCCAAGCACTACCGCACGAATAGTTGGCGATTGACGCACTGCAAGCGCAAGCTCACGCAAATCATTAGGTGACATGCCGTCAATACGTGTGACGACAAGGCCATCTACGGCCATCGCAACGATTTCTCCAGCACGGGATCGCGCTTGGGCATTTCGCAATTGCTTCAGCTCATCGGTAAGCGACTTAATTTCTTCGAGCTTTCTCTGCACCACCACCGCAAGTTCGTTCGGTTGTGTGCCGAGACTTTCGGCAACCTCTGACACCAAACGAGTAGTCGCCAACAAATGGTTAAACGTGTTTTCGCCCGTCACGGCTTCGATCCGACGAAGGTTTGAGCCAATTGAGGATTCGGAGATGATCTTGATAATTCCGATATCTCCAGTGGCCTTAACATGCGTGCCACCACACAACTCAAACGTCTTGCCTGCCTCAAGCACGCGAACGATGTCTCCGTATTTGTCGCCAAAGAATGCAATAGCACCGGCAGCTGTTGCTTCATCTTTTGTCGTCTCATATGCCTTTGTTGGCGTATTGGTAAAGACCTGTTCATTAGCGATGCGCTCAATTCGCTCAATTTCATCGCTCGTCACCGATGCGTAGTGGCTGAAGTCAAAGCGCAATCGATCAGGCGATACCAATGAACCTGCTTGTTTGACGTGATCGCCGAGCACCTCTCGCAACGCTCCGTGCAAAATATGTGTAGCCGTGTGGTTGCGGCGTGTGGCATCGCGAGCTACGACATCAATCGCCACTGCAGCTGACTGCCCTTCAACTACCGAACCGCTCACAATCTTTCCGATGTGTTTACGCAATCCTGGTAATGCAAAGGTGGTATCCAGAACTTCGATCACCCCTGTTGAGGTGGTGATCATCCCGGTATCTCCCACTTGCCCACCGCTCTCGGCATAAAAAGGCGTGATATCTAGGAACACATCAACGTCTTCTTGCTCGCCGTCTTGAACCGGAATGACCGCAATAACTGTTGCCTCGCACTCGGTGTTCTCGTAACCAACGAACTCAGTGATGCCGTGTTTTTCCATCACCTTGCGATAGGCATCAAGTGTTTCGTCAGTTACCTTTGCTCCCTTGCGAGCACTTTTTGCCCGATCGCGTTGGGCGCCCATTTCGCGCTCAAAACCATCCACATCAACTCGAACATTTCGTTCACCAGCGATTTCCTGAGTTAGCTCAAGTGGAAATCCATACGTGTCGTGAAGCAGGAATGCAGATGGGCCGGCAAGTTCCTGCGAACCACTTGCAAGTTCATCCTCCAAAATTGTGAGACCCGTCTTGAGCGTTTGTCGGAAGCGTTCTTCCTCTTTCGTCATCACGCCAAGGATGAAATCCTTATTGCCTAGCAAATCAGGATATGCAGCAGCCATGATGTCGATAGCTGTTTCAGTCAACTTCGGCATCACGAGTTTTTCGGTACCGAGTAAATACGCGTGGCGGACAGCACGGCGAATGATTCGCCTGAGAACGTACCCGCGATTTTCGTTAGATGGAAACACTCCATCGTTGATCAGCATGGTTGCTGAACGTGCATGCTCAGCCAGCACACGCAGACTGAAGCTGTCACGATCGTCGTAGTTACCTATTTGATATTTTCGATTTGTCAGAGTTTGGCCCTGCTCGATGAGTGGGAAAAGCACGTCGGTTTCCCACACCGAATCAGTTCCTTGCATCAACGCCAAGATTCGTTCAAGACCCGCGCCAGTATCAATTGATGGTTTTGGCAATGGTGTACGCGAACCATCTTTAGCTTGATTGAACTGCATGAACACAAGGTTCCAGAATTCAAGGAAACGATCACCGTGAGGATCGTGCAACGGACCACCCTCTGGTCCAAACGACGGTCCACGATCAATATGGATTTCAGAGCACGGACCACATGGTCCCGTCTCGCCCATTTGCCAGAAGTTGTCTTTGTCTCCTAGGCGCTGAATGCGATCCATCGGCACGCCTACCTGTTCGTGCCAAATCGCCTCTGCCTCGTCATCACTTTCGTGAACGGTGATCCACAATCGGTCTCCGTCAAAACCAAACACTTCGGTGACGAGCTCCCATGACCATGGAATTGCATCACTCTTGAAATAATCGCCGAAGGAGAAATTGCCCATCATTTCGAAAAACACCAAGTGTCGTTTCGTTCGACCTACATCGTCAAGGTCGTTGTGCTTTCCACCAGCACGAGCACACTTCTGAACCGTTACTGCCCTGCTATGCGGGGCCTGTTCATCGCCAACAAAATATGGTTTGAACGGCACCATGCCAGCGACCGTGAACAGAACTGTCGGGTCATGGGGTATCAGGCTTGCTGACTTGACAGGAGTGTGCCCTCTATCGGCAAAATAGCCCGTGAAGGCGTGACGCAAATCGTTTGCAGAGGAAATAGGACGACGTTCAGAAGACATGTGAACACAGTCTAGTTCGGACTGCCTATCTCGCTAATTCTGATTTTTGGTTACCCTTACTGATTCGGACTCAAAACGGATGACTTCCTCATCATCTCGTAAATTGCGCACAATATCGATCCCCTGTTTGACCAACTTGGTCGCACCTTCGAAAAGGTCTGCCGCAATCTGAGTAGGAGTTAATTGATCGGCAGCAGCACGCGCCTTGTTCTTTGCATAGCGCACACCAAACACACCCGCGAACACACCAAGTACAAACCAGAACAGTCGCTTCATCATGATTTTCTCCTTTTCGATTAGTGACCCAATCGCTATCGATCGTTGTCCGTAGGCCGAAAATACGGTGTCTGCGGAAATGGTCTCCCTATAGTTTGCGCAGGCAAATAGCTCTGTTCCACCTTCGGCACGGATTCCTCATCATCATGGGGAGACTGATATCCCACCCCATGGCCAATCTCTTGGGCCCCCGCATAATGGCTGTCGCGTAAATGCGCAGGCACTTCAACATCGACGCCATCTCGCACATCCCGGCGCGCATTCCAAATTGCTTGTGCAGAGCTGTTGCTCTTTGGGGCTCGCGCCAAGTAGATCGCACATTGCGACAAGTTGAGTTGAGCCTCAGGCAAACCGACGCGATCAACCGCCTGCGCGGCAGCTACCGCCACCACCAATGCTTGTGAGTCGGCGAGGCCAATATCTTCCGAGGCAAAAATGACCATACGCCGAGCAATGAAACGCGGATCGTCTCCCGCTTCAAGCATGCGAGCCAACCAAAACACCGCTGCATCAACATCGCTACCTCTCATACTCTTGATCAAGGCAGAGACAACGTCGTAATGATCATTGCGACCATAACGAAGCGAGCTCACACCCAGTGCTGACTCAACATGATTAAGCGTCACCTGATCGGGTCGCGCCAACGCACACGCCACTTCAAGTGCTGTCAGACTCTGACGACCGTCTCCTCCAGATAGCTGCATTAACTTTTCAATTGCTTCTGGTGTTGCAGTCATTGCTTCTGCCTGCAAACCTCGATTAAGGAGCACGCAAATTTCATCTGTTTGCAATGGTTCCAGACGGAACAACGTGCTGCGACTACGCAATGGAGCATTCACTTCAAAGTATGGATTTTCGGTTGTTGCACCAATCAGTGTGATGATTCCACTCTCAACAGATGGAAGTAGTGCATCTTGTTGAGAAGTTGAGAACCGATGGATTTCATCAACAAACACAATGGTCGAACGACCGTGCTGACCAAGCCGCTGCGTTGCGCGCTCGATTGCCTCACGTACATCCTTTACACCTGAGGTCACCGCTGATAAACGCTCAAATGCGCGATTCGTAGAGAGTGCGACTACCTCGGCCAACGTTGTCTTGCCTGTTCCCGGTGGTCCCCACAAAATCACCGATGACAGCCTGTCTGCTTCAATCAGTTTGCGCAGCGGTGCACCAGCAGCGACTAAATGTTGCTGGCCAACTATTTCATCGAGACTGCGCGGGCGAAGTCTCGCGGCAAGTGGTGCTTGCCCTTTGAGGCGATCCTCAACTGCAGCGGTAAACAAATCGTCGGCGTGTTCCACCGAATGCGGCCTAACTCTTTGCCGGCGGTGGCAACAAACGAATACCTAGTTCATTGAGCTGCGCAGGATTGACAGGTGTTGGAGCATTCGTCATTGGATCTCCACCCGACTGTGTCTTAGGAAACGCGATGACCTCGCGAATGTTTTCCTCGCCGGCAAGGATCGCAACCAACCGGTCGGTACCAAATGCAAATCCACCATGTGGTGGAGCACCATATTTGAATGGTTGCAAGAAGAAGCCGAAGCGACGATCCGCATCTTCGTCCGAGATTCCAAGCTGCCTAAATACTCGACGTTGCATTTCAGGTTCATGAATTCGAATTGAACCAGATCCAAGCTCCCAACCGTTGAGCACCAAGTCATAAGCCAACGCACGAACGCTCATCGGGTCGGATTCGAGACGCTCAATGTCTTCTGGATGAGGTTGACAGAACGGGTGATGCCCAGGTTGTGGCTTACCCGTTGTTGCGTTGACTCCAACGAACAGCGGGAAATCAACGACCCACACGTACCGGTACGGACCCTCATGGACTGGTGGTCGGCCAATGTCGTTACGCAATGTGCCAAGCACGTCACATGTGGTTGCCCATGTGTCGGCCACAAGCAACAAAAGATCCCCCGGCAGCGCCCCCATCGTAGAGACCAGCGCGTTTCGTTCTGAATCTGACAAAAACTTTGCGACTGGCGAATCAAGCGACAAATCGTCGCCAACCTTCATCCAGACCAAACCCTTTGCACCTATTTGTTTTGCGCGGTCAGTGAGTTGGTCAAGTTTATTGCGACCTGATGCAGCAGCCTCTGGGTATATTGCACTGTCGACCCTGATGCCTTTAATACTTTGCGCTTGCGAGAACGCCTTGAACTCTGTCTGAGCAAACACTGCGGTTAACTCAACGAGTTCCATTCCAAAACGCATGTCAGGCTTGTCGAGGCCAAAACGATTCATTGCATCAAGCCACGTGATCTGCTCAATCTTTTGAGGACGCTCGCCTAACACTGCTTCGGCTGCGGCCATCACCGCTTCGCTGATCGCGCCAAGCACATCGTCTTTGGTGACAAAGCTCATTTCGGCGTCCAGCTGCATGAACTCGTACTGGCGATCTGCTCGTAAATCTTCGTCACGTAAGCAACGAGCAATTTGGTAGTAACGATCGATGCCGGCAACCATCAACAATTGCTTCCACAACTGTGGCGATTGGGGCAACGCGTAGAACGAACCTGGCTCCTTGCGTGATGGAACTAAAAACTCACGCGCACCCTCAGGCGTACTCGGCATAAGAAATGGTGTTTCTACTTCGACAAAGTCTTGAGCTTCCATTGCTCGCCGAATGGCCGAGTTCACCTTGGAACGAATACGCAAGTTGCGCTGCATCCGCTCGCGGCGGATGTCGAGATAGCGGTACTTCAATCGAACATTTTCGTCGACATCGTCTGCTCGTGCATCAATTGGAAACGGTGGTGCCTCAGCAGCATTCAGCACGGTGACGACGCAGTCCGTTAACTCCACTTCGCCGGTGGGCAGGTTGGTATTGATCGTTCCGTCTGGACGCGCCTGCACTCGACCCTTGATTTGCACAACCCATTCGGAGCGGACATCGATTGAGTTATCGACAACACACTGAATCACGCCGCTGTAGTCACGAACGTCGAGGAAGGCTAAATGTTCGCCATGCTCGCGACGACGTGCGATCCAACCGCATACCGTAACGGTGTTGCCGATATTGCTGGATCGTAAACCTCCACACAGTTGAGAGCGGAGCGACGTTGACTCGCCAAGAGGGTGCAGTGGTGACGACATGAGGCTTACAGCCTAGTTTGCCTACTGAAAATTGATGACTTCTTGGCGAATAGCAGTCAACAATTGAGCGCGCTCAACCATGTACTGCTCCCCCGAATTCATCGGGCGAATCAGCACCTGTCCGGCCTCGAGTTCATTCGTGCCAATGATGATTGACACCATTGCCCCGCTGCGATCCGCCGCCTTCATTTGGGCTTTCATGCTTCGACCATCAAAGGCTCGATCGACACCAATACCAACACTCCTCAACTCATGACACACTTTGGCTGCCTCAAGTCCACCCGTTGTGTCGACAACAAATGCAAACACTCGTGAAGCTGGTGCAGGAAATACATTTTCGGCATCACAGGCGAGCAACGTACGGTCAAGACCGAGAGCAAAGCCAATTCCTGCCGTCGCTGGACCTCCCAGTTCTTCAACCAAACCGTCGTAGCGACCCCCACCGCCAATGGCAGTATGTGCAGCGGTGAGTGCAGTACTCACAAACTCAAATGTTGTCCTGCGGTAGTAATCCAACCCGCGGACCAAACGATCGTCGATGGTGTATGTGATGTTTTGTGCATCAAGTGCGGCCAATACAGCCGCAAAATGTTCACCAGCTTGCGCGCTGAGATAGTCCCTAATTCGCGGAGCATCGGCAATGACCGCCTGGTCCTCTCGACGCTTCGAGTCGAGTACCCGCAGCGGATTCTTCGTCAACGTGATTCGGGACTCCTCGGACAGTCGGTCGATGTGAGATTCAAAATAGATTCGTAGGACGTCGGCGAATCGTTGTCTGTCTCCTGCATCGCCTAATGAATTAATCGATAACTGCACATTGGTCAGACCAAGTCGTGTATAAAACTGCGAAGCCAACGCGATCACTTCGGCATCAAGATGAGGATCTTCAACACCCAGTACTTCAATTCCCACTTGATCAAACTGCCGATATCTGCCCTGTTGCGGTTTTTCGTACCGAAAGTTTGGACCTGCGTACCACACCTTCCAGGGTGTCGTCGGTCGATGCTGCACAAATGCCCGACAGACACTCGCGGTTTGCTCAGGTCGCAATGCCACGCGCCGGCCACCTTTGTCTTCAAAGTCATACATTTCTTTGGTGACTACATCGGTTGCCTCTCCAAGGCGAAGAAACACGCCGAGGTCTTCGAACATCGGTGGAATCATGTATCCATAGCCGGCCTGCTCCACAACATCGGCAAATACTTCTTGGAACAATCTCCAGCGGGCTGCATCAGGTGCGAGGATGTCCCTCGTACCGGGACTCGTGCTAAAGGCGCTCACGAGGAAACATTAGTTGCCGGGTGGTCCCCAGCCATGACACGGTATGCGTCATACACCGAATCGATGCGCTTGATCGTGCGTAACACTGATTGCAAGTGACTTGGATCGGCAAATTCAAACTCAAAACGCATCCGAGCGACCCGGTCTGTACCCGTATGCGTTGAACACGCGACAATGTTGACGTGCTCTTCACTGAGAGCGTTGGCAACATCGCGCAACAGTCGTGAACGGTCGATGGCCACCACTTCAACGGCAGCGACATACGAAGTGTTGTCATGGCTACCCGCCCACTCAACGTCGATCACTCGACCAACGTTTTGGCTTATCGCCGCGATGGCGTTAGAACAATCAGCTCGATGGACGTATACCGCTTGTTCTGCCGTAAGAAAGCCCAAAATTTCATCACCGGGAACTGGGGTGCAACATTTAGACAACCGCACCAGCGTTCCTGTCATTCCTTCTACATGAATCCCTGATTTTTGGTCTTGAACATCTCGGTCGTCAAGTCTCATTCCAACGGAAATCTGTTCCCCAAAACCACCGTCACGCATTTGTCGGCTGATTCGCCCAGCCAGGGCGTCCGCCGATACATGTCCTTCGCCTATAGCCCTGAACAGCGTGGTTTCGTCGCTGTAGTTCATGGCTTCAAGTTCGGATGCAAACGCCTCAGAGGTGAGCACACGCTGAACAGGCAGCCCTAGTTTGCGCAGATTTTCTACAAGATCATCACGACCATTATCAACAAGGTCTTCATTTCTTTCACGGGAAAACCACTGCTTGACCTTGCTTTTTGCTTTTGGCGAGACAACAAAGTTGACCCACTCTTCTGACGGCCCAGCATCTTCGGACGTACTCGTTAACACCTCACACGTATCGCCCGAATTGAGCCGCGAATCAAGTGCAACCAATCGACCGTTAACACGCGCACCAATACACGTGTGCCCAACCTCGGTGTGCACACCGTACGCAAAATCCACGGGCGTGGCATTGAGCGGCAACGCAATTACGCGGCCCTTCGGAGTGAACACAAACAATTCATCTTGTTCAAGATCAGTTTTCAGACTTTCGAGAAACTGTCGTGGATCTGATACCTCGTCTTGCCAGTCGATAATGCGATTGAGCCAGTCGATATCAGTGCTTGGCACTCCATCTTTGTAAGACCAATGCGAAGCAACGCCCCACTCTGCACGTTGGTGCATATCACGTGAACGAATTTGCACTTCAATGGGCTTCCCGCCAGGACCAATCACCGTCGTGTGCAAGGACTGATACAAGTTGAACTTCGGCATTGCGATGTAATCCTTGAAACGACCAACTACTGGTTTCCAGTTACCGTGAATTGCACCTAAGGCCGAATAGCAATCCTTCACCGAATCGACAACGATTCGAATTGCCATGAGGTCAAAAATCTCATCAAAATCTCGACCCTTTTGCACCATCTTTTCGTACAAGCTCCAGAGATGCTTACCGCGAGCAGTCAATTCGGCGTCAATATTGACGGCGGTGAGCCATGTGTTCACCTGACCTAGCGCCTTTGCCAAATACACATCACGCTCCGGTGCTCGAATGGACACCAAGTAATCAAGTTCTGCGTAACGCTTTGGGAACAATGCGGCGAACGATAGATCTTCAAGTTGCTGTTTCAGCTCTTGCATACCAAGCCGATGAGCGAGCGGAGCATAAATGTCAAGTGTCTCCTGAGCGACACGTCGCTGTTTGTCGACTGGAGCCGAGGCAATCGTGCGCATGTTATGCATGCGATCTGCAAGCTTGATGATCAAGACACGCATGTCCTTGGCCATCGCCACAAGCATTTTGCGCATCGTTGCAGCTTGCTGGGCTTCACGTGAATCAAATTGCAAACGCTCGAGCTTTGTTAGACCGTCTACCAATCCTGCAACCTCTGCCCCGAATTGCGTCTCTACATCGCCGATAGTGATCTCGGTATCTTCCACTGCATCGTGCAACAACGCCGCAACAAGGGACATTTCGTCCAGACCAATTTCGGCAACGATCCGCGCGACCGCGATCGGATGACTGATGTACAACTCTCCACTCATCCGTGATTGATGCTGATGAGCAGCACTTGCAACTTCGTATGCACGATTGATGTGCGCAACGCTTGCTTTGGGGTTACGTCGTTTGTATGCCGACAGCAAAGGAACGAGATCCTCAATTACCGCAGATTGATTTCTTCTCCATGGCAGAACTCGCGACGTTGTGCTCATATGGAGCGACCTTACCTACGCTTGTTTTTCCGCGGACGCGGTGGATGGCTGAGTGCTGCAGTAACTGACTGCTGCTCGCGTGATGCTCCTACGAGCTCTTGCATCTCTTGCGATGCCACCACCCGAACACGTGTCTGCTTCTTGCCGGTTCCGGCGATTCGCGACATTTCTTCACCGAGATGCAGCTCATTGGCAAGTGGCTTGAACTTCAGCTCACGAGTCTTCAACATTGCCAACAATGGAGTAGCGATAAAGATTGACGAATACGTACCGAGCGCCATACCAACAAGTAACGCCAATGCGAACTCTTCCAGCGCTACCGCACCAAGCACCCACGACCCAATAACCAACAACGACAACACCGGCAACACGGCTGCAATAGACGTGTTAATCGACCGCATCAATACTTGATTCATTGAAATGTTGGTGATGTCTCCATAACTCACTCGCGAGGCAGAAAAACGTTTTGTATTGTCATGCACCTTGTCAAACACCACGATGGTGTCGTAGAGGGAGAAACCAAGAATTGTGAGAATCGCAATGACAGTTGCTGGAGTTACCGAAAAACCAAAAATTGAGTAGACACCAACACTGATGATCACGTCATGTGCCATAGCGGCAATGGCGGATACAGCCATTTTCCATTCAAAACGCCACGAGATATACAGCGATACAACAAGGAAGAATATGAGTAATGCGCGAATCGCTTTTTCGGTAATGCTCGCACCCCACGAGGAACTCACCACGGCAACACTGACGTCGTTGATCTCGACCCCAGCCTTATCGGCGAGTGCCTGTTGCACTTGGGAACTTACCGCATCAGATTGTGCACCCACTTGCACGCGAATGCGTTCGCCTTCTGACCCACTCAACACCTGAACCTTCGCCTCGTTGACATCAATTTGGTTTGCTTCCAAGATGTTTTTGACATCATCAACGGAAAGCGATGTTGCACTCACTTCCCACGCGACTCCACCTTCAAAGTCCATTCCCAAGTTCAGACCACGGGTGAACAATGAAACAACAGTGAGCAACATGATCACAATCGAAATGGTGAAACCCACCCATCGTCGACCGTAAAAATTAACTGTTGTCTCGCCTCTATACAGACGGCTCAAGCGACCACTCATGCTGTTGCCTCCTCGCGAACTGTCACACCAAGAATCTTGCGACCTGCCATGAACTTTGTTCGCGCTAAGAGCAACATTGATGGGCGTGTGAACAAGTACGCGACAATCACGTCAGTCAACGTTGATAGACCAAGGAAGAACGCGAAGCCACGCACGGGACCAACCGTGAGGTACCACAAAATGATTGCGCCTAAAAACGAAACCGTGTCCGCAGCAAGAATGGTACGCCATGCCGAATCGAAGCTACGCTGCGCGGCCGCTTTCATGGTTTTGCCATTCATCAATTCGTCCTTGAGACGCTCGAAGAACACTACGTACGAGTCAACTGTGACACCGATTGAGACAATGATTCCCGCCACTCCCGACAAGGTGAGCGCGAGACCGTTTGTTTTAGACAAAAAGGCGATGACGCTCCACAAGAACGCGCCAGATACAGCCAAACCACCAACCACCACAAGTGTGAGCAACCGGTAGTAAAAGAAGAAGAACAACATGACCAACAGCACACCAAGCAAACCAGCAATCAGTGCAGCGCGAAGAGAATCCTTACCAAGTGTTGGTGAAACGGTTTGCACCGTTGCAACTCCAAACTTCACGGGCACAGCACCGAATTCGAGTATCTTTGCTAGGTCACGCGCCTCCTGCTCAGTGAAATCGCCTGTGATCTGCACTGTGCCACCCGTGAACACTGCTTGTTGAACCACGGGAGCCGAGATGACTACTCCATCTAACGCAATTGCTATTTGCCCCGTTGGACATGTCTCGTCTCGATTAAAACAACGTGTTGCAAGGGCGTTCCAAATGTCTTCGCCTGCTGAGCCGTTCAACAAGCCGACGACGACGCTCCATGAGCCACTGCTGATTTCGGCTGCAGCATCATTACTAAATACAAGACCGGTGGCGCCTGCTGGTCCGGCCGAATACACATCGCCATTTTCGCCGAGCAAAATTACTGCTGCATTTGGATCATTTGCATCCTGATTCGCCAAGATCTCATCAAGTGACGGTGTGGCTGCAGGGGTTGCAGAATCGACCGAAGTCGCATCGGGGTCCACGGTGTCTGTTGTCGCTGTTGTGTCGGGCACTGCTGCTGCAACAACCCGACGAGAATTACCCGGACCACTTGCGGCAGGCAACGTGGTATCGACAACTGTTGTGGCGGTACCTGGCACTGTGGTTTCCGTTGAAGTATTGAGTGTGCCCGCCTCAAGAACAGGCCGCAACAACAACTGTCCTTGCTTGCCGATGATGTCGAGTGCGCGCTGCTGGTCATCGACACCTGGCAAGTTGACCACGACCGTGTCACCCTGACGAATGATCTCTGGCTCGGAAACACCAATTGAGTCAACGCGTTGGCGAATGATGTCAAGGGCAACGTCGAGGGCTGCAATGTCGTACTCGCCTTCAGGCTGCAACGTGACAGATGCGCCACCTTGCAGATCGAGACCGAGTGCGGGAACGTTTCCGGCAACGATGTTGCTTACAAGCAACCCAAAAACAACAACGACAACACCAACGAGCGATACGACGAGACGCCTCACCATCCTGACGGCCGTTAACTACTTCTGCTCGGCAGAAGGGTTTGCAGGATCAGGAGTCTTCCCTGCAATTGCCGTGCGTGAAATGCGGAACTCCACACCCGTGTTGGCCTCAAACCAAACATATGGCTTGTCATCTTCGATTTCCGAGATGTAGCCATAAATACCCGAAGTCAACAGTACATGGTCGCCTTCTTGCAGTGAACTCTGCAAGTCCTTGGCAGCTTTCGCACGCTTTCGCTGCGGACGGATCAACACAAAATACATGGCGCCGAAAATGACGACGATGGGCAGGAAACTAAGTGGCGAGCTCGAGTTCGTGGACGACGTACCAGCGGCTACGAGGGAAAAGGCTGTGAACATAAGTCCTTACTCTACCTTGCATGCCTCTTTCTGGACGTCGCTCTAGGCAGCGCCCCAAACGGCCAAAATATCCCGCCGTAACTGCGCAAATGTTCCGTCAATAATCGAACGACGCATCTGATCCATCAGCGAAATCGTCCATGCCACATTGTGAATGGAAACAAGGCGTGATGCAGTTGGTTCGCCTACTTGGAACAAGTGACGGATATAACCACGAGTGTGTCGCGTGCACACCATGCATGAACAGGCTGCATCGATCGGTGCATCGCTTTCCGTGAATTCGGCGCGCTTCAAGTTGACTCTGCCCGCCGAAGTCAGCGCAGTGCCATGCCGCCCAAGCCGTGTCTGCAACACGCAATCAAATTGATCGACGCCAAGATTCACCGCCTCAACAAGAGATGCAGGATCGCCTACACCCATGAGATAGCGCGGTCGATTTGCCGGTAATTGAGTAATCGCCGCTTGCAGCGCCGGCACCATCTCTTCACGTGTCTCTCCCACCGAAAGACCGCCAATGCCGTATCCATCAAATTGCAATGCCGCTGTTCGTTCTGCACTTTCTACCCGCATGTTGACATCGATGCCGCCTTGCACGATGCCAAACAACGATTGATCCTGTCGAACATGTGCATCCCGTGCACGCGCGGCCCACATAGTCGTGCGTTCCAACGCAGTGCGTACGACATGTGGCGGAGATGGCAGCGGAGGGCACACATCGAGCACCATTTGAATATCGGCGCCAAGTAGTTGCTGCGTGTGCACTGCTGATTCGGGTGTGAAGCGATGCATTGAGCCGTCATAGGTTGACTTGAAGGTCACTCCCTCATCATCAACATCAGGATTGAGCGAAAACACCTGAAATCCACCTGAGTCGGTGAGCGTCAATCCATTCCACCCAGCAAATGCTCCTAAACCTCCGAAGCGAGCAATAAGTTCTGCGCCAGGTCGCAACATCAAGTGATAGGTATTGCCTAACACGATCTGTGCTCCAATCTGTTCGTAGTCCTGAGCACTGAGATATTTGATTGCGCCGCGAGTACCAACCGGCATGAAGCATGGCGTTGTATACGTTCCGCGGTGTGTTGTCGCTACTCCTGCGCGAGCCTGTCCGTCTTGTGCAACTTGTAAAAACTCAACCGGAAACATTGGTATTACGGTACAGCAGCATCGCGTCACCAAATGACAGCATTCGATATTCGCGCGCAATTGCTTCGGCATACACCTCTCGCCACTGCTTGCCAATAAATGCCTCGATCATCAATAGCAACGTGGTTCGTGGCATATGGAAGTTAGTCACCATGAGATCGACGATCTTCCATTGATATCCAGGAGTGATGTACAGATTCGTTCTTCCGCTGAGCGTGTTAAACGAGGTTGCACTCTCTAATGCGCGTGTTGCAGTTGTGCCGACCGCAATCACTCGATTGCCATGTGCATGCGCTTCCTGGCATGCGGCAAGCGTTTCGGCAGGCACACGATACGACTCGGTATGAATTTGATGGTCCAGTGGATTACCTACTGAAATTGGCTTGAAGGTGTCGAGTCCAACCACAAGTTCCACTTCACAAATGCGCACTCCACGTGAACGAATCCGCTCGAGAAGCTCGGTCGTAAAGTGCAGCCCAGCTGTTGGCGCTGCGGAGGATTTCTGATCGTGAGCAAACACAGTTTGATACCGATTGGCGTCATCAAGCCGCGTGGTGATGTAGGGAGGAAGCGGCATCTCCCCTAGCTCGATAATCCGATCCATCATCGATTTATGGTCTGGTGTTACAAACTCCACATCGAACGTGTCGCCCGCCTCCGACCGTTGAACAACATGCAGAACAGCGTCTCCTGTGTCAGTCACGAGCAATTCGCGGGCAGACAACTTTCCACCTGGTTTAACCAATGCCTCCCAACGAAATGGATGATCTTGTTGTTCTTCGAGTAGCAGCACCTCTACCGCCCCACCCGTTTGACGGCGCAGCTTGAGCCGTGCTGGCAACACCCTTGTGTGATTCACCACCATCACATCACCCTCATGAAACAACGAGTCAATGTCACTGACATGAAGATGCTTCATGTCATTTGGTGCATTTACCAACAATCTCGCGCAATCACGTGGTTCACATGGCGTTTGTGCAATGAGCTGCTCGGGCAACACGTAATCAATGTCATTTAAATCCACGCACATCAACCAATCAGCTAAGAGTTATCTACGAGAATAAGTCTGGCGACTGTGTTGGTGGCGTCAGCCCAAGATGCGTCCACGCGGACGGCATCGCTACTCGCCCACGTGGGGTTCGCGCGATGAGGCCCTGCTGAATTAAAAACGGTTCATAGACGTCTTCAATGGTTTCTGTTTGCTCACTCACGCTGATCGCCAAGGTGGAGAGCCCCACAGGGCCACCGTTAAATTGGGTGCAAATTGCCGACAACACTGCGCGGTCCACTTTGTCTAGGCCTAAGTCATCAACTCCGAAAACCGTCAATGCATCGCGTGCACTCTCCTGATTGACCTTGCCGTTGCCACGCACCTCTGCGAAGTCACGGACACGACGTAGCAGCCTGTTCGCAATTCGTGGAGTGCCCCGTGATCTCCTCGCGATTTCACTCGCCCCTTGACCGTCAATGTCTACACCCAAAATTGTTGCGGCCCGTTGAACAATGAGTTGCAACTCGGCATCATCGTAGTAATCAAGTCGTGCAACAAGTCCAAAACGATCCCGCAACGGACCGGTAATCATTCCCGTACGAGTCGTGGCTCCAATCAATGTAAAACGTGGGAGCGCAAGTCGGATCGATGAAGCTGCAGGACCTTTGCCAACAACAATGTCAATCTGGAAATCTTCCATTGCTGGATACAGGATCTCTTCAACCGTTCGCGAAAGTCGGTGAATCTCATCGATGAACAAGACATCATTTGGTTCTAGCTTTGTCAGAATTGCAGCTAGATCACCTGCTCGTTCTAAGGCCGGACCCGATGTGATGTGAATGTGCGCATTCATCTCGGATGCAACGATTGAGGCCATTGTTGTTTTGCCCAAACCCGGTGGTCCAGCAAGTAACAAGTGGTCGGCTGCTTGGCCTCTTCGGCGCGCAGCCTCAAGCACAATGCCTAAATGCTCTTTCAGTTCGCGCTGGCCGACGAATTCATCAAGACTTTTTGGACGAAGACCGGCCTCGATGCCGTGATCGTCGAGATCGTTTTCGCGCATCTGCGGATCGACAAACTCTTCACGCACGACGGGCCCCCAACAGATTCAGCGCTTGACGCAACAAACCTTCCGCGCTCAAATCGGCAGGCAGTTCTCGCAACACGTCGCGAATCTCTTCTGTCGAATAACCAAGTCCTGCAAGTGCATCTCGCACGTCAGTAATTGCAGAACCCGTTGCAGTTGACTTATCGCTCAGTGAATCGAGCACCGGAAGCTGCAGTTTGTCTCGCAACTCAACCAACAAGCGCTCGGCAGTTTTCTTTCCAACACCTGGAACCAGAGTGAGTGCGCCATGATCGTTTGTGGCGACAATGTCGACAAGCGCTCGAGGTGTATGTGTCGCCAAGATCGCCATAGCCATGCTCGGACCTATGCCGTGCGTAGCAATCAATGTTTGGAACGTAACTCGCTCATCTTTATCAAGAAATCCAAACAACGTTTGCGCATCTTCACGAATGTGATGGTGCACGTGCATAAACACCGCGGATGTCGGCTCTAGTTCGGCAAGTGTGCGTGGAGTGACATGAACGATGTATCCAACTCCTGCCGTTTCGACGAGCACTGTGCCGTCACTGTTTCGTTCAATCACGGATGCTCGCAACGATCCAATCATTGCCGTGCCCCCGCTTGTGCACGTTGGACGCTATTTGCCAGCGGCGACACCGCCATGTGACACAACGCTATTGCAGCAGCGTCAGCAGCATCAGCGGGTTTTGGCAGCACACGTAAACCCAGTCGCCGTTGCACCATTTTCTGGACTTGTAGTTTGCTCGCGGTTCCCGACCCAGCAATCGCCAACTTCACTTGACTTGGGGTGTATTGCACAACATCTATCCCCAACCTGTAGGCCATAGCCAAAACCAGACCACTTACTTGCCCAACACTCATTGCTGTACGCACATTGTTTTGAAAAAAAACTTGTTCAACCGCGATCGCAGATGGCGCAACATCGTTGATCAACGCTTCAAGATCAACCTGGATCATCGCAAGTCGTTGAGGCAACCGATCATCTTTAGGTGATGTCAACACACCCATCGACACCACATCGGCGTTGCCTCCCGCACTGGGCACCAAGGCAGCAAAGCCACAGCGCGTCAATCCAGGGTCGATCCCCAGCACCACAGACGACGTTGGGGCGAACATATGTTCAAGACTAGTTCGGCTTACGAGTCGAGTTTGGCCTTTTCTACTGCTTCGACGAGTTCCCGTACCGGCCGGTAGGTCAACCCCGCTAGCGCCCGATGGACATAGCGAACGATGCCTTTGCCATCAACGACGAACACGCTTCTGCGGGGAAAACCAAGAGGCCCCAAGATGCCGTATTGCTGCGAGACATATTTGTCAACATCAGCCAGCAACGGAAATGCGAAACCATGCTTGCCAGAAAACTCGTCGTGACTTGAGACATCTTGTGCCGAGATCCCAATTACCTGTGCCCCAACATTGTCGAACTCGCTCATTTCGTCGTTGTAGGCATTGAGCTGCTTTGTGCACACAGGCGTGTTGTCGCCTGGGTAGAACACAATAACCACCGGCTTTCCTGCATAATCGGAAAGTGAATATGACTTTCCGCCTGTTCCAGGCAACGTGAATTCTGGTGCCCGATCTCCTGCTTTTATCGTCATTGTGCAACCTCGTTTAGTAGTTCGTCTGAAATATCAAAGTTCGAATAAACGTCTTGAACGTCATCATTGTCTTCAAGATCATCCATGATTTTAAGGATTGCTTTGGCATCATCAGGGTCGCCCACAGCAACACTCATTGATGACACCATCGTGTTCTGTGCAGACACAACATTCATGCCTGCCTCTTCTAACGCAGCCTTAAGTTCGAATACCGTTGCCGAGTCGCACGTAACTCGCCACGAATCACCATCATTAGTGACATCTTCTGCACCATGGTCAAGTGCGATCAACATCACATCGTCTTCGGTGACAGTCTTATCCACTTGCACAATTCCTTTTCGCGAGAACTGCCAGGCAACCGCACCCGGTTCGGCCAACGCTCCTCCAGATTTGGTAAATGCCATTCGCACGTCTGCGGCAGTGCGATTTCGATTGTTTGTTAATGCATCGACAAGCATCGCAACTCCACCTGGCGCATAACCTTCGTATGTGATGGTTTCATATGCCGCACCTGTTTGTTCGCCAAGACCTCTTTTGATTGCGCGATCAATCGCATCGTTGGTCATGTGCGCCGCTTTAGCCTTTTGAATAATTGTTCGCAATGTTGCATTACTTGCAGGATCTCCACCACCCTCTCGCGTCGCAACATCAAGCTGTCGAGACAACTTTGCAAACGTCTTTCCTCGAGCTGCATCGATCGCGCCCTTCTTGCGCTTAATCGTTGCCCATTTGGAATGTCCAGACATATCTAAACCTCCAACAACATTTCGATAAACAACCGATGAATACGGTCGTCATGTGTCAATTCGGGATGAAACGATGCAACAAGCACTGCACCTTCGCGTGCAAGGACAACGTCATCGTCATGGCGAGCCAAAATGTGCACACCTGGACCATAACGGACAACCTGTGGTGCCCTAATGAATACTGCATGGAAATCGCCATCGATTCCTTGAACATCTAGATCAGTTTCGAAACTGTCAATCTGTCGTCCATACGCATTACGACGAACGTCAATATCAATCGCCGAAAAGCAACGCTGATCAGGTCGACCATCTTCGATATGTGACGCCAGCAAAATCATTCCAGCACACGTTCCAAACACAGGAAGTCGATCAACGAGTCGTTCTTTCAGCGGATCGAACAGCCCAGAGGTAAGGAGCAAATGCGACATCGTGGTCGACTCTCCACCTGGAATTACAAGTGAATTGACTTTGGCTAAATCATCAGGCGTTCGCACCTGCTGCGTTGCACACCCGAGGCCACGCAACACCGTTTCGTGAGATTCAAATGCTCCCTGCAGCGCAAGGACGCCAACGACACCACTCAAGATGGTTCTCGATTACCAACCACGCTCGGCGTATCGCTCGTTGATCTGATCCATTCCGATGCCAGTCATTGGTGCACCAAGATTTCGACTCACTTTTGCCAAAATATGTGGATCGCGGAAATGGGTCGTGGCTTCAACAATTGCTTTTGCCCGAGGTGCTGGATCGTTGCTCTTGAAAATACCTGAGCCAACAAATACTGCTTCTGCACCCAACTGCATTGCTAGCGCGGCATCTGCTGGTGTTGCGATTCCACCTGCGCAGAACAATGGCACTTGCAATTTTCCTGTTTCGGCGATTTCTTGCACGAGTGGCAATGGTGCTCCAAGCTTTTTTGCCCACTCGAACAACTCTGCAGCGTCTGCCTGTGTGATTCGGCGAATGTCACCCGTGATGTTGCGAAGATGACGAACAGCCTCCACAACGTTTCCTGTTCCTGCTTCACCCTTCGAGCGAATGAGAGCGGCACCTTCACTGATTCGACGCAATGCTTCTCCGAGGTTGGTCGCTCCACACACGAATGGGGCCGTAAATGCGAATTTGTCAATGTGATGCGTTTCATCAGCAGGAGTCAGCACTTCTGACTCATCGATGAAGTCAACTCCGAGTGCTTCCAAAATCTGCGCTTCAACGAAGTGTCCAATACGAGCCTTGGCCATCACGGGAATCGTGACTACTGCCTTGATGCCTTCAATCATTTCTGGATCGCTCATTCGAGCAACGCCACCGTCACGACGGATATCAGCAGGCACACGCTCGAGGGCCATTACCGCGGTCGCACCCGCATCTTCGGCGATCTTTGCTTGTTCGGGGTTGACAACGTCCATGATGACGCCACCTTTCAGCATTTCTGCCAAACCGCGATTAACTCTCATCGAACCCGAAGCTGACGTGCTCTTGCGTGTAGTCATGGCAATAAGCGTACCGAGCGCCGCCGTGTCGCCCCTAAGTGTCCTAGCAGAATTATTGGCGAATTAGTTACGGAAACTCAACGTCGTCTTGAGTAAGTCCAGCAGTCACTACCGCGGTCTTGTCCGCACGAGCCACCTGCACAAAGGTCTGCCCAGGGGTCAACTTGATCACGCCGCCCGCAGAGTCTTTTAGTTCGAATGGCTTCAAGCGGTCGTTGCGTGACCAGGTTCCTTCATAGACAACACCGTTGGTAAATACGTAGGCCTTGCCAGTTCCGACGGTCTTTGATGCTGGGCTATAGGTATTGGTGTACACCACCTCGAGCACCACAACATTTGGTACCGAAAGTGCAATGTCTTGCGGGTCAACAACTACTGATCCGTCTTGGGTGCGGACATATTCCTTCGTCGCTGCATCCCAGTCCCACTGCACCTTCACTCCATCCATTGATACTTTGAGTCCAGTGGATACTTTGGATGTTGATGCATTGGCATCGCTTACCGTGCGATAAGCAAACTGCTGCACCGGAGCCGCTGATCCGGCTGGCGCAAGTGTCCACAGTTTTGTGGTTTCGGCAAACAAGTTGTGAGGAGCTCGGTACTCATCGCTTCGCCTAAAGCCACCATCGGTATTCGCTTTTGAATAGCTCAAGTCAACAAGATCTGACTTTGCAATTGCTGCAGAAACTTTGCTGTTACCTCCGCTCCACACGAACAACGGCTTGTTGAGTGAACCCACCATATTGATGTCCTGAAAACGGCCACTGCGGATAGGTCCGACTGGATCCGAGCCTTCACTGTGAAACACCGCTGCATATCGTGTGAGCTTTTCAACATTTTCTTCAAAAATGATGTCCGCTTGATTAATGCCTGCCTGGGGTCGCGCTGAAGGATGGTTGTCGATCTTGACCACCATGGCTACACGCGATGCAGCAGCCTGGTCGCTGATAGGTAGACCTGTAAGCGGATAAACCGGCTCATTTGAAACCACTTCGGTATCTGGTACAACAACTGAAGTTTCAGTAGATGAATCGCCCGATCCTCCACACGCTGACAATGTGACTAGTACTGCAAGTAAAGCGAGACGGGAACTCGTACGAACAACCTTCATGATTACATCTCCCTGAGCAAAGCAATTCGCTCCGATAGAGGCGGGTGGGTATTGAAAAGTTTATGCCACATACCCAGTCGACCCCCGTCTTTCACACCAGAGAGCGGCTGCTCAATCCACATATGAGCGGTAGCCATACTGGCCGAGGCGGTTTCGGTGCGATCAGCTTGAAGTTTTTCGAGAGCAGAAATCAAACCAGGTGGATACCTCGTCATGCGTACTGCCGATACATCAGCCAATGTTTCGCGACGACGACTCACCGCAGCCTGCATCGCACGAGCGATCAGTGGAGATACCAACAACAGCACAAAACCGATAATGGCAAGCGGATTTCCACGATCACCGCGATCGCCACTTCTGCTTACTCGCCCACCGTTCCACCACATCATCCGCAGGGCAATGTCGGTGATTAACGCAACCGTGCCGACGAGTGTGACCGCCAATGTTGAAACAAGGATGTCGTAATTTTTGATGTGCGAAAGTTCGTGAGCAACGACGCCTTCAAGCTCGACCCGGTTCATCGTTGCTAACAGCCCTGTTGTTATTGCAATAGCAGCGTGCTTTGGATTTCGTCCTGTTGCAAATGCATTTGGGGCTTCATCATGAATGACATACACCCTTGGCTTCGGCAAACCTCCAGCGATACATAGACCCTCGACAAGGTTGTGCAACCTGCGAAATTCGGTTTCATCTGCTGGCACCGCACGGCTTACCGCCAATGCAATGCTGTCCGATTTCCAATATGACGTCACCGCCATAACAGCAGAAATCACGAGGGCAAGTATCGTCCCCGTTACCCCGTTTCCAAGAAGTGATCCAACTGCCACACCAACCAGCAGCACCACGATCACAAACCCAAACATCAACAACACAGTGCGCCGCTTGTTAGCAGAGATGAGATCATTCATGATTAGAACTTCACTTCTGGGACGACACGAGCAGCATCTTCTGCTTCAAAGAACTCGCGTTCGGTAAATGAGAAACTACGAGCGATAAACACTGTCGGAAACTTTTGAATTGCTGTGTTGTAGGCCTCAACCGCATCTCCATAAAACTGTCGGGCATAGGCAATCCTGCTTTCGGTATTTGCCAGCTCTTCTTGCAGAGAGACAAAGCCCTGATTCGCCTTTAGATCGGGATACGCCTCAGAGAGGGCAAACAATTGTCGCAATGCACCCGTCACTGCATTGTCTGCAGCAGCTTGAGCATGTGGATCAGACGATGCCGCCATTGCCGAGTTACGTGCAGAGATCACTGCTTCAAGCGCAGTCTTTTCGTGAGCCGCATAGCCCTTGACGGTTTCTACAAGATTCGGGATCAGATCGAGCCGGCGCTTCAGTTGCACATCGATCTGGCTCCACGCATTATCAACCTCGTTGCGACGACGAATCAGCGAGTTGTATGCCCCGCCAATCAGCAAAACCAGAACGACAACGACAACAACGATGACCAGCGTAGAATTCATATGGTCAGTCTACGGCTTTAGCCATCGGACCGAAGTTCAGTCTTCTTTGGTCATGAGGAACTTTGGACGCCTCAGAATGCGATCTCCGAAGATTGCAACAAAACGATTCGGTTTGATTTCGAGGATTCTCGATTTTTCCTCACTTAACAGTTGTCGATAAATGGAAAGGTACTGCTCCGCTAATCGTTGCATCGAAAAATCAGCTGCGCGCTCATAGCCACCCTTAACCAACGTGAGTCGTAAACCAGGTTCATCACATGTCCGCATGATGGATTTAGCCAACTCAACAGGGTTGCCGGGCTCCACCAACAAGGCATTGACATCATTACTTGCAACGTTGTTATAACCACTGATGTTGCTTGCCACCAGCGGAGCGCCAGCGGCCATTGCCTCTAGCAACACAATTCCAAACGACTCACCACGCAATGAAGGAGCACAGAAAACGGTACAACGAGCCAATCGGTTCAACTTGTCTTCTTCCGAAATTCTGCCCAACCATTTGATTCGCGAATCTGCACCATACGTATTCTGTAAATCGTCGATACCAATACCATCAGACGCGATCCACAACGTCACATCTGCTGGTAAATATGACATCGCTTGCAATAACACTTCCAAACCTTTGCGCGGTTCGTACCTTCCACAAAAAAATATGGTCGGTGCTTCTTCACGCTCTACGTGTGGTCGCTGATATCTCTGCAACTCAATACCATTAAACAGCGTGATGTATTCGCCGCCCAGATAACGATGGGCCAATTCTTTGGCTGAATCACTTACTGCAACACGAGTTGTTAAGTGCTCTGCAGCCCATCGTGCTGTTTTATTCAACACACGGTACGAAGTTGAATCACCCGCTGCATGAAAGGTTCCCACTGTTGGCGCCAGTTTCAGAAGCAATGCAGTAACCGTTGGACCAGGAACAATTGGTTCGTGCAAATGGATGATGTCGAACGCCTCATCGTTAAGCGCACGAATTGTGCGCAACGCAGCGGAAGGATCCGGCGCCAAAGGTGCTACCGAACCATTTGCTGCTGTTGGCAGACTGTTGCCGAGCGGGGTAACAAACGGTTCGGGCGGAGGACCATCACTGGGTGCGAGCACACGCACCTCATGACCAATTCTTCGCAACTCGCGCGCAAGACCAAGCACCTGCGCCTGTACGCCCCCTGGGACAGACACGCTGTACGGGCTCACCATGGCGATGCGCAACATGTTCACGCCATATACGGTAGGCGTCTACAAGGAGTATTCAAGCCATGATCACGTTCTCACCTTCTACATACACGCTTCCCGCAATCTCACTCGTTGCATCACCAACGAAACGACAAGCAATATTGGATCTGGCAGTCGAGGCTGAGCGCCGGGGATTTGCAGGAATTGCCTGTCCAAGTTTGGGCGGGACTCTTGGATTGTGCGTTTCTCTTGCACATGCGACATCGACCATTAAATTTTGGACTTCAATACAACCGATGTATTACAGCCATCCTGTTGAACTAGGAAACACTGCAGCACATATTCATGAAGTTTCAGCTGGTCGATTTGGGTTAGGTATTGGTGTAAGCCATGGACCCGTGGTGCAACGACTTGGCGTTGCACCAGGTAAACCGCTTTCTGATATAGCGAACTACGTGCAGGCAATGCGATCAAACGAACGCTTTTCAGGCCAACTGCCACAGATTTTTCTGGCAACGCTGCGCGACAAGATGCTCGCGCTGTCCACCGAGATTTCACAAGGTGCTATTTGGGCTAATGCTTCACTGCGCGATATCAGCCGCCAAGTTGCATCGATAACGCCCACCACGCAAGATCAATTCTTTATGTCAAACATGGTGCCCACCGTGGTCAGCGACGACCTCGATGCCGCGTATGCGATTCATCGCAAAACTCTGACCGGCTATGTGTCGCTACCCAACTATCGCAACTATTGGCGCGTGGCTGGGTACGACACAGAGATGGACAACATCGAATCCATCATCGCGAACACACCAAAAGAGTTGCTCGCTGAGCAATTGCAACAGGCCATGACCGACGAGTGGCTACGCGATTGCACCATTTCGGGAAATGCTGATCAAGTTCGGGAACAGTTCAACGCATGGGCGCAAGCAGGAGTACTTCCAATTGCGGTTATGTCGTCTACCAGTGGCGGACAGGCAAAGGCAGTTGCTGAGTTGTTCGCAGCGTTTGAGAGTTAACGAACAGCGAGTTCCGCTAACAACGTTTCAACAAGAGTCTTAATCTGATCTCGAATTGGTCGGACCGCATCTACGCCCTGACCAGCCGGATCATCTAACGGCCAATCCACATAGCGTTTACCCGGGATGTACGGGCAGGTGTCTCCGCATCCCATGGTGACCACCACATCCACTTCGTGCAGCATTTCCATTGACCACTTTTGAGGCACATAGTCGGCAATGTCGATACCAACCTCACGCATCGCTTCGACAGCCGAAGGATTCACTTTTGAAGCAGGTTCGGAACCGCCAGAGAACACACGAACGTTGTCGCCACCGAGCGAACGCATGAACCCCGCCCCCATTTGGCTGCGTCCAGCATTGTGCACGCACAAAAAGAGCACACCTGGAATGTGTGATTCGCTCATGCTGCGCTTTCTTCAAACACGAAACGAATAATGCCGAACCCGATAACTGCACCGATGAGTTGCATCACAATGAACATCGGCACCGACTCGGGGGCGATTCCGGCAAACGTGTTGCTCAACGTTCGCGCGACCGTTACTGCTGGGTTAGCGAGTGAAGTCGACGAGGTAAAGAAGTATGCGCCGGTGATCCACGCGGCAACCGTGAATGGAACTAAGTTTGCACGCTTGGCACGAATGGTTCCGTAAATTACGACGAGCAGTCCAACCGACGCAACAACTTCGGAAATCCATATATTTGAACCAGTGCGAACTTTTTCAGACAAGTTAATTGCATCTAGATCAAACATCACGTTGGCGACGATTGCTCCTGTGCAACCACCAATGGTTTGCGCAACTGCGTACAGGGATGTGTCTTTCCAGCTTCCCTCTCCAAGCAGGGTGCCGACAATTCCAACAATTGGATTGAACGATGCTCCTGACACGGGGGCGAAAATGAGGATCAATGCAACAAGCGCACCACCCGTAGCCACTGCATTGCACAGCAACTGCAACGCCACGTCTTGTGTCAGTCGCTCGGCCATGATGCCAGATCCAATGACGGCAACGATCAACAGTCCCGTACCGAGTGCTTCGGAGGCTAATCGGCGAATCATGAGCAGCAAGCTGAACCTGAAACGTCATCAATTTTGACGTAATAACTTGGCGAGTCGGCAAGCACGGTATAAAACTCCCACGGTGCATCATCGGGTGACTGCACCCATACTTTGTCTTGCTTGGCATAGCAACACACGGTGTCTTTTTCTACCTTGTCGACCAAGCCCAAGTCCTCGAAACGCGCGATTGATTGATCAACAAGTTCGGAGTTTTCCAGTTCCACACCGAGATGATTCAAATGGTGAAACTCACCTTTGGGTATTCCTGCCTGCTCCATCAGCACCAATTTGAGTGGCGGATCAACAATCGCGAAGTTTGCATACCCTTCACGAACTTTCGCAGGAGCGGTATTAAACATCTTCGAGTAAAACTCGATTGCCTCGTCCAGATTGCTCACATTTAACGCCAATTGCACTCGTGACATCATCCACCATTTCCATCTGTTATATTGATAACCATCAATATAACAAAGACGCCTCAACCGACACGACTTTCAGCCACCTCACAAGCGTGCTGTGGACCAGTTTCAGATGCCGCACTGACCACAAGGCAAGCTGAAGGTTTGGCCAGTGGGTTTGCCGCACTTGCCGACCCTGTTCGGCTGAAACTATTCAGCCTGATCGCTGCTTCACCCGACACTGAAACATGTGCCTGTCACCTTGTCAAGCCAACTGGTCGTTCGCAGCCAACCGTGAGCCATCACCTCAAGGTGTTGCGCGAGGCAGGACTGCTCCTCAGCGAACGTCGTGGAACATGGGTGTGGTACCGCGTGAATCACGAACGACTCAATGAGCTTCGTACGTTGCTCGCCTAATTGAACCCGGGGTCACTCGGCCAATTTGGTTGAAACAAATGCCATTGCTCGGGAGCCCTTCGGATCAACGCTTCGATTTCAATCATGAGTAGTTGTGTGATCCGAGCAATGTCGTCGCGCAATGCGCCTTCCCGTGCTACCGGAATCGGCGGACGAACCACCGTGTGATGACCATCGACCTTACGCGTGAAATATGTTGCAAGTGGCAGTAGCGCAGCGCCCGTGCGTAACGCAAAGAAAGCCGGACCAGCAGGCACGGTCGTTCGCTCGCCAAAGAACTCAACCTCTACACCAGAGCGCACACCATCGCGAGGAATATCACGGTCACAGAGCAATGAGACAACTTGATTATCTTTCAGTGCCGCGCTTACACGTAGTCCTGCGTTGTCATCAAGTGGTATGACATTCACTCCCACCTTGCTGCGCATGTCGCGGAACCATTCAAAGAGTTCTTCGTTATCTAAATGTTCGACCACCGCAGTTAATCCATAACCCTGATCAACCAACCATCTGCCCGACCACTCCCAACCGCCAAGATGCGGAAGAGCAAGAACGACACCCTTACCTGCTGCAATTCCTTGTTCGATGTGTTCGAAGCCATCAACACTAAACCCGGCCTGAATATGTTTCTTTGACAACGTTCCTAATCGAAATGTCTCCAGGTAATAACGCGTGTAACTCTGAAACGACTCTTGCACCGCTTGGCGCAATGCGAAACCTTTCAATGCTGGATTAACGCGCTGTAAATGCCGTTCGATCATTGCGCGCTTTTCGCGCATGCCAAGAGACAAAGGAGCACCGAGTGCAAGAGCAGCACCTAGCGCCAACGGACTTGGTGCCAATTTGGCAAACATCGATGCAGTCCGGTATCCCGCGAGCGTTAACGCATCGAACCCAGCATCGCGAGGACCGGCCATACGCGAAGGTTATTGAATACGGCGACGACGCGCGAAACGAGCGCGATAATCATCTCGGCGTGCACGTCGAGACGCACGGCGTGAACGTGCAATCGCCTGCTTTTCAGCTGTGCGAGGCGCAACGGCTGCCTGCTTCCAGACCTTGATAAAACGCTGAATTGCAGTGGCAGCTGTTAACACCAGCATGACCACCAATACCCACTTCAACAGCGAGTCAAACAGCAATCCGACACACAGCAGGATAATTCGCTCGGCTCGCTCCATGAGCCCGCCCTTTGCATGCAGGCCAAGCGACTCGGCCTTTGCGCGTTCATACGAAATAATCAGCGACGCACCGAGAATGGCAAACGGCACGATGCCAAACCGAGGTGAATCCGAACTGGCATAGAACCAAGCAACGCCACCGAACAACAGCGAATCGCTGACGCGGTCGACGACCGAATCGAAAAACGCGCCGCGCTGGCTGGCAGAGTTGGAAGCTTTTGCCAAGGCTCCATCCAATAAGTCCGGCAGCGCAGAACAGATCACGAGCAATAGTCCCAATTGCATTTTGCCAGCACCAATAGCGACTGCTGCCCCGGCAGCAACCAGCATGCCCAAGACGGTGAAATGATCTGGCGACAAACCAGTACGTCGAAGAGACTCGCCTACAGGCCGAACATATCGCTCAATTTGAGTCCGGAAGTGGCCGTCAAACATTGAGTTAATCCTACCGAACAGCCACTATGCCGATGTTGCAGCGCTATCTGGGTTTACCTCAACCAGGCATTCCACGATGCTGCCATCGATGGCATCAACAAGCACAAGGCCGCGATGGGTCGGGGGCTCCTGGGCGCTGTAGCAAAACACGCGCCATGTTGGGCGACTGCGCACCCCTCTCCACACTTGCTGTGCTGAAGCATGACCAACAGCAAAGTCAACTGCTTGAGAAGCACGTACCAATGCATCACGCTCGTTGACCGTCATTGGCCACGAAGATGTCAACACGAACAGTGCAAACGCTGCGAGCGCAATTCCGAATACCAAAAACCCATCGTTAACTAATCCACTTGACTGATCGCTGAACAGCCATAACGCAATGCTGAACGCGGAAATCCCTAGATAGAGATACCCAGGAATACGACGACGACTGTTATCCGGGAATTGATACGGACCAACAAATGCCGAAATGTCCAAATCGCTTGGTAATTGATCGCGAATCTCATTACTGCTGTTCTCGCTCATTGGAACTCCTTCCATCGCTTTCGAATCCTCGCTGCAGTCACATCAAGCGCCTCAGGCAAAATTTTCGCCGTTGCCACAGCAACCATGAAGTTCGAATCCCCACCCCAACGCGGCACGACATGAATGTGCAGGTGCTGTGCGATACTTCCGCCTGCTGCTTGTCCCAAGTTGATCCCCACGTTCATTCCCTGTGGCTTGAACTCGGCCTTAATGGTCTGAACTACTTTGGTCACCGTCGCCCAGATCTCTGTTGTCTCTTCTTCCGTCAACAACTCAAGATCGGGAACCTCGCGGTACGGAATGACCAGTACATGGCCGGACGAATACGGGAACGCATTCATGATCACGAAGCATGTTTGACCGCGATGAACGATGAACGACTCTTCATCAGGAATACCTGATTCAAGAATTTCGCTGAACACTGATTTATCAGATGCGACACCATGCGAATCACGCTGCACATATTGCGCACGCCAACCATTCCAGATGCGATCGAGCATGTCGATTATTGCGTGCCAATCGAAGATTCTGTTTGCGTCTCTTCACGCAACTGTTGAATGAATGCATCAACACCGACTCCACGAATTACGTCGCCGCCTCGAGGGTTTACACCCACCGTTGACGCTGCAACATCGTCATCGCCAACGACCAAGACGTATGGAATACGTTCAAGTTTGGCACTACGAATTCGCTTACCGAGTTGTTCATCGGCTTCTACGACATCAACTCGGAAGCCTTCCGCGCGCATGCGCTTTACAAGTGAATGCGCATACGCTTCGTGTTGCGAGGTAACCGCAAGTACGCGAACTTGCACAGGTGCCAACCACGTTGGGAAAGCTCCACCGTAATGTTCGAGTAATACGCCAAAGAATCGTTCGACCGAGCCAAACAACGCACGATGCAGCATGATCGGACGATGCCTGCCATTGTCTGCTCCGATATATTCCAAACCAAATCGTTCAGGAAGATTGAAGTCGCATTGAATCGTGCTCAATTGCCACTTTCGACCGATGGCGTCTCGGACATCAATATCAATTTTTGGGCCATAGAACGCAGCATCGCCCTCTTTGACCGAATACTCCATGCCGTGACGATCGAGTGCTTCGCGTAACGCCAAGGTTGCCTTGTCCCAGATTTCATCAGTGCCCACAGACTTCTCTGGGTCACGAGTGGAGAGTTTGAATTCGAAATCGTCAAAACCGAATTGACGCAATACAGACAGAACGAAGTCAAGTAACGACGTAATCTCATCGGCCATCTGATCTTCTGTACAGAAAATGTGGCTGTCATCTTGAGTAAACCCACGAATACGCAACAGGCCGTGCAAGGTACCCGCACGTTCGTAGCGATACACCGTGCCCAACTCGAACAGACGTAACGGCAACTCGCGATAGCTGCGTTGGCGATCACGATAAATCAAGCAATGCATCGGGCAATTCATTGGCTTTGGGTAATACGTACCGTTGTCCATTTCCATTGGCGGATACATGCCGTCTTTATAAAAATGCAAATGTCCCGAAGTCTCGAACAGCGTTGCATTTGCAATATGTGGGGTGAAGACAAACTGGTAACCACCGTGTTGATGGCGATACCTGCTGTAGTCCTCCATCAGCTTGCGAACAATTGCACCCTTGGGATGCCAGACTGCCAACCCGCCGCCTAGCTCAGATGGAAACGACAACAAGTCCATTTCCACTGCGAGTTTGCGATGATCGCGTTTTTCCGCCTCGGCCAATCGCGTGATGTGCTCGTCAAGAGCCAACTTCGATTCCCATGCTGTGCCATAGATGCGTTGCAGCATCGGGCCCTTTTCGTTACCGCGCCAATACGCACCGGCAACTTTCATCAACGCAAAGTGACCGAGTCGCGATGTGCTTGGAACGTGGGGACCACGACACAAGTCGACAAAGGTATCCGAATTTCGATACACACTTACCGATCCGTCACCAGACACCTCGGTGGCATCCGATCCGTCGGCAGCACCCGTTGTTACTCGTTCAATGATCTCTCGCTTGTACGGCTGATCAGAAAACAATGCAAGCGCTTCGGCAGCACTCATCTCTGATCTCACGAATGGTTGATCTGCCTTAACGATTGCTTTCATCCGCTCGGTGATCGCTTCTAAGTCAGTGTCACTAAATGTCTTTCCGCCTGGCAACTCAAAGTCGTAATAAAAGCCGTCTTCTATTGCAGGGCCAATAGTGAACTTGGCACCCGGGAAATGTTGCAACACTGCCTGGGCCAAAACATGTGCCGTTGAGTGGCGCAGCACATGGCGACCAGCATCAGAATCTGCAGTAACAATCGCAACGTGCGCTCCATGAATGAGCGGGCTCGCGATATCTACCTCTGCGCCATCAACTACTGCCGCCACCGCAGCTTTCGCGAGGCGCGAGCCGATTGCTTGCGCTAGATCAAGCGCGGTTGACCCTGCAGGCAGCGTCCTGGTTGATCCGTCGGGTAAATGGACATCAATTGGTGAAACACTCATCGCGCCATCATTCTAGGTTGGCAAGGCGAACAGAGACCTGCCTATTTACCCGATGAAACCGCCTCTCGCCCACCTGTTGAGGATTCTGTCGACGCTTGCACCTGCCGTTGCGATGCATACACATTGCGATACTGCTGACCTGTCATTGATTGAATTTCAAACATCACTTCATCGGTCATTTCGCGCAACACCAAGTGATCATCCGTGCGCTGCAAATAACGATCAGGAGTAATTGGCCGTCCGATTGTGATCTGAACGTGCCCGCCTAACCGAGGAACTTTTGCATCTGGTGGCTGTATCTCTCGCGTGCCAACGATGCCTACCGGAAAAATTGGGCATCGTAATTTCAGTGCTAGCCGAGCCGCACCCGTCTTGCCCTTGTACAACATTCCATCGCGACTACGTGTTCCTTCGGGGAATATGCCAAACAATTCCCCTCTGCGCAAAACATTCTCGGCAGCATCAAGAGCAACTGATGATTTCTCTCCACCTCCACGATCGATGGGGATCATTCCTAAGGCCGGAAATAATCGGCGCGTCTTCCACGAATCGAGATACTCGCTCTTTCCGACAAACGAAATATTCCTTGGCGCATGAATGATCATGAATGCTGAGTCAAGAAACGAGACATGGTTAGCGCACAAGATTGCGGGTCCGGTCTCGGGCAACTGCTCGAAGCCTTGTAGATCGAAATTCCACAATCGATTGGTGACTGCTCTCACTGCTGGTCGAACACGCCGTTGTAATTCGGTTGCACCCGAATACAGCGAATCAACCCGCTCAACCACTAGATGACTACTCCTAACAGTGCTGCACAGCTACGCACGTTGTGGCCAAGCCGAGCCGCATCGTCAATGAGTGCCACCGCGGTGGGTGTATCAAGGTCATTATCAAGCGACTGACGAACATCGTTCAATACCGCGTCATCTGCTGCGCCGTCTTCTGGGGTATCAGCCCACATCGCCAACCGCTGCTCATTACGCTTCATGAGGCCATCGTCCCATTCCCAATCAACGCGATAATGATGCTCAATTAAGCCCAACCTAATCGCGCGAGGATCATGCTGGGTGCGCAGCTTGTCGACAAATACGAGGTTGCCACGACTCTTTGACATCTTGTGACCGTCCATCGCCACCATTGCAACATGCATCCAGTGTTTGACAAATGGCTTGCCCGTGGCCGCCTCGGATTGAGCCCGCTCGCATTCATGGTGTGGGAAAATGAGATCACTTCCACCTCCATGCAAATCGATTGTGGTGCCTAATTCACGAAGCGCAAGTGCCGAACACTCGATATGCCAACCCGGTCGTCCAGCACCCCACAACGTGTCCCAGGCCGGCTCGTCAGAAGCTGAAGGATGCCACAACACAAAATCGAGAGCATTGCGTTTGTGTGGGTCGTCAACATTGCCGCCTCGTTCACGTGCTAGTTCGATCATGTGTTCACGAGAGAGGTGAGAAATCTTGCCGAACTGCGGAAACTTTTCAACGTCAAAATACACCGACCCGCCCGCTTCGTAAGCAAATCCTCTATCAATCACCATGCCTATGAACCCGCGAATATCTGGAATCGCCGATGACGCCCGCGGAGTACTAAACACCGGCAATGCATTGAGAGCAGTCATGTCGGCTTCAAATCGTGCTTCTTCGCCCGCCGCAAGATCTAGGTAATGAACACCGAGTTCACGCGCCTTTGCAAACAGCGGATCATCAATATCAGTGACGTTACGCACGCACTTGACCTGATGACCTTTATCAATCAGCCGTCGCTGCAGCACATCATAGGAAATAAACGTGAACGCATGACCAAGATGTGTTGAGTCATACGGTGTGATCCCGCATGTATACATCAGCACGGTTGGACCAGGTTCAAATGCAATCACTTTCTGTTGTGCGGTATCAAACAGTTGCATCGACAATGCGTTACCCCAGTTTCATCACGCGACCGCTAACAGGGTCAACATCTGGAATTCCTGTCAGTCGAGGTGCAACCCTCGTCTTGTAGCGAACATTTAATTGCAACAACACAGCTGTGAACGCTTCAAGCGCCAACGCATTTGATAACCGACCGGTATTTAAAGGACGGCATCCAGGGATCTGAGTAACAAGATCACTCACTACTTCGATTGCCTCGGGAAAGTCTGAACAAATCAATACGTCAGAGTCGACGTGATGGTTGAGATTGCCCAATTCTTTGGCCGGCAAATGTTGCATTGCAGCAACAACACGACTTTCTGGTATTTCAGCCTGCACATGAGCCGCAATACTTCCACGAGGTGGAACAAGTGGTTGAAATTCTTTACCCACACGCACTAATGCATTAGCCATCGTCACAACAATCTTTCCACGCAATGCTTCGGCATGTTCACCCACGATCGTTGCGGTCGAATCCCACGGCGTAGCAACCACAATCACTTCGCACTCTGCTGCGTCAGCGTTAGTTCCCGTCTCAAATGTCAAATCAAGGTCCGGCCACTGCTTGACCAATTCGGCCGCCTTTTCTTCCGAACGATCCTTCGATCGAGAGCCAAGAAGAACCTGATGTCCAGCCACACTCATGCGGAGGGCCAACCCGCTTCCTGCTGGGCCAGTACCGCCAATGATTCCGATGCGCATCCTTGAAGCCTTACACAAACCACGTGCGGGAACTACGGTCATAGTCATGGGAATTTTGGACGGCAAAAATATTGTGGTTACCGGAGTGCTTACTGACGCCTCGCTTGCCTATGGAGTTGCACAGCTTGCACTCGCTGAAGGCGCCCAGGTGCTTCTTACTGGGGCAGGCCGCGGGCTGTCCATCACCGAACGAACTGCTCGCAAACTCAGCCACGACATCAAGGTGGTCGAATTTGATGTCACAGTAGATGAACACGTTGCGTCCGCTCGCCTGGCGGCCCAGTCTCACCTGGGCCGCGTTGATGGCGTACTTCACGCCATTGGCTTTGCGCCTGCTGTTTGCCTGGGTGATGACTTTATGGCTGCCCAATGGTCAGATGTTTCTGTAGCGATGCAAATCTCGGCCTACTCGTTGAAAACACTTGCCGATTCCTTCGTACCGCTGATGACAAGTGGCGGAACCATTGTGGGTCTTGATTTCGACAACACCGTGGCGTGGCCTGCATACAACTGGATGGGTGTTGCCAAAGCAGCATTGGAGTCGACTAACCGTTATCTAGCAAAAGAACTCGGCAGCAAAAACATTCGTTGCAACCTCGTGGCTGCCGGACCGATCCGTACCATGGCGGCAAAATCGATCCCTGGTTTTCAGAAATTCGAAGACGTGTGGGACGAGCGGGCACCACTTGGCTGGGATGTCAATGACTCAAGTGCGGTCGCACGCACCTGTGTTGCCATGCTTTCGGATTGGTTCCCTGCAACTACTGCCGAAATCGTGCATGTAGACGGTGGGTTCCACGCCATGGGCGTGTAAGAATTTGTGTCTTGACTAAGCGAACTCTTCCCTTTGCGACAGCGTTCGCTCTTCTCTTCGGCGTACTCACAAGCGCTCCACAGCTCGATGCGGCATCACTGCCCGACCCTTTGCTTGCTCAGCAATGGGGAGTATTTGCCATTGGCGCTGATTCGGTCTGGTCAACAACCACTGGCACCGGTGTCACGGTTGCGGTAGTTGATAGCGGCAGCGGACCGCATCCCGATTTAGCCCCCAACTTGCTTGCAGGACGTACATATTTTGGACTCACCGAATCGCCAGATGGAAACGATGTTGACCTTCAAGGTCACGGCACGCATGTTGCAGGAATCATTGCCGCTGCGTCAAGTAACGGAATTGGTGGAGCAGGAGTAGCGCCAAACGCAAAGATTCTTCCCATACATGTGCTTGACGACAACGGTCAAGGCGATGCTCGCGACGTGGCAACTGGTGTGCGCTTCGCGGCAGACAGTGGTGCAAAGGTCATCAATCTTTCACTCGGTGGTGCCACTGAAAGTTCAACGCTCACACAAGCAATCATTTATGCAACCGAAAAAGGTGCACTAGTCGTTGCCGCTGCCGGCAACGGCGGACCATCAAGCGCCCCTAAATGGCCCGCGGCACTCGACCTCACGATTGCAGTCACGGCGGTTGATAGCGCTAGTCGCGCCGCGTCGTTTAATCAGCGCGGTGAATACATTGATATTGCCGCACCTGGCGTGAGTATTGTGTCAACTGCAAACGGCGACTATGTCACACAGAGTGGAACCAGCATGGCTGCAGGATTTGTTGCCGGTGCTGCGGCATTACTGTTTGCTGCCGAGCCACGTGTAACGAACACGCAAGTCCGCGACATACTGCTCACCACCGCCACCGATATCGGAGATCCCGGCCGAGACCTTGTGTTCGGAGCAGGGCTGGTCAACATGATCGCTGCACTGCAAGCGCTCCGCCAGCTGTATCCACCAATATCAACACCAACGGTTACATCAGTTGGACACGTTGGCGAACGACTGATTGCCAACCTCAGCCAAGTGAGCAACGTCACCGCAGTGCAATGGTTTCGCTGCACCAATCAAGGATTAGTAGCCACAGCAAAACCACAAGACTGCGTTGCGATCAAGGGTGCTACGAAACGTCAATACACCACAGCAGTCGCTGATGCACGCAAAACGATTCGGATCGGCATTACCTATATGCGAAACGGCACGCGACAAAGGGCGTGGTCGGCAACGACAACCAGGTTCTTCCTCATTTGGCACACCACGAACGCCGTGACTGTGGGCACAAGAACTCCGCTTGCCGAAATATTTGGAACGTCATCCTCGGGAAAGCGCACATACAGCGTGCTCAGTGGACCGTGCCGAGTTCGCAACGGACTACTCATTGCATCAACAGTGACGAGCGTCTGCCGAATACGTATGACCGTCTCTGCTCGCGCACCATATCCTCGGCTAGGTCAAGCAATCGACGTTTTGGTTTCATAACTACATGCAAAGGCCAACATGACCACCAACCGCTTGGCAAATCAGACAAGTCCATACCTTCGTCAACACGCCGATAATCCCGTTGACTGGTTTCCATGGGGCGAAGAAGCATTTGCACATGCGCGCAGCCGCAATGTTCCCATTCTGTTGTCCGTGGGTTATTCGGCATGCCACTGGTGCCACGTCATGGCTCACGAATGTTTTGAAGACACTGAAACTGCAGAAATGATGAATCGCATGTTCGTCAATATCAAAGTAGACCGCGAAGAGCGACCAGATGTTGATGCGATCTACATGGATGCCGTCCAGGCAATGACTGGACGTGGCGGTTGGCCAATGACCGTGTTTCTCTCTCCTGATGGCAAGCCATTTTTTGGTGGAACCTACTTCCCTAAACCTTCTTTCATGCAGTTAATGAATGCGATCACGGATGCATGGATCAATCGCAGAGACGATATCGATAACAACATTGAAGCCTTGATGGAAGCGCTCGATCGCACCACAAAAATTGAACAACATTCCGAAATCGCAACTTACGAAACCTGTGAAACCGCTATCTCTCAGCTTCGTGCCAACTTTGACCGAACATGGGGCGGTTTTGGCAAGGCACCTAAATTCCCAAGCACAATGAACCTTGAGGTCGTCTTACGGCAATTGCTCGCCGGCGAAGACTCTGAACTTGAAAACATTGTGACCACCAGTTTGGACGCAATGGCAAGTGGCGGAATGTACGACCACATTGGTGGTGGGTTTTCGCGTTACAGCGTGGACGAACAATGGCTTGTTCCTCACTTCGAAAAGATGCTCTACGACCAAGCGCTCCTCGCTCGCGTCTACCTACATGCGGGCATCTTGTTTGGCAATCAAACATGGCTACATGTTGCGCGCGAAATCATTGACTACGTGCTGCGAGATCTCACTCATCACGATGGAGGCTTTTTCAGCGCCGAGGACGCAGATTCACTCGATGCAGATGGGCACAGCCACGAGGGTCACTTCTATGTTTGGTCACGTGAAGAATTTTCGGCTGTGCTGCCTGCTCACCTTCGCGACTCAGCTATTAATTGGTACGAGATAACTGAGCAAGGCAACTTTGAGGGATCCAATATTCCAAGTCGCCTTCACCACCGCGGAGATCTCATTCGTCCACCCTTCGTTGAAGAGGCTCGCAGTGTGCTGTTTAACCATCGACTTACACGTCAACGTCCATTGCTTGACGACAAAGTGCTTACCGAATGGAACGCGATGATGTTGGCCACACTTTCCGAAGCCGCGTTTCTCTGTAACGATGAACACTGGCTACAGGCAGCAATCAAGAATGGTGAATTTCTCGTTCGCGAACTTCGTGATAGCGATGGATCATGGAAGCGAAGCTGGCAACAACACGGAACTCCACAAGCACGTCATTGCGCACTTGCCGCCGACCTTGCCCATCTTGTTGATGGTTTCACACGACTCGCAGAGGCAAGTGGACAAGCGCGTTGGATCAACCATGCGTGTGAAGTTGCAGATGAACTTATTGAACAGTGCTGGGATACAACTAATGGCGGTTTATTTACGACGCCAGCAAATGGAGAGCCACTCATCGTCCGGCAAAAAGACGTGATGGACAACGCAACACCTTCTGCAAACTCAACTGCGGCAATGGCAATGTACCGACTCGGTGCACTCACAGGCAACGATCATTACACCCACCACGCAGATCAGATTCTGAAACTCCTTGGACGGATTGCCACTAGCGCACCAACCGCCTTTGGCAATCTATTGACAGCCGTACATTTGCGCCACACCGGCATAACCGAAGTTGCCATCACTGGCCAACAGCCAGGCATGGTTGATGAACTTCGCAAACGATGGCTACCCACGATCGTTCTCGCGTGGGGCGAGCCATACGACTCACCGTTGTGGAACAATCGCTCAACAAACACGGCGTACGTCTGCCGTAATTATGCATGCTTGCAGCCTGCCACAACACCAGAACAGATGATCAGCACATTGCAACAGGCTCTCGCCTGACACCTGCATCTACCAAGTAGATCGGTGAATGATTTCCTCTGCCGATTTGCGCCGCCGTTGCGCGCTGCGACCAACATCTTGGGTTGGCGCTGCATAACCCAACGCGATTGCTCCAAGAATGTGCACATCACCTGGAACACCAATCCTGCTGCGTAGTTCTTGCTCACCATTGAACACAGCAAAGAACAATGCGCCGAGTCCGGCATCATGAGCAGCAAGCAACAATGTCATTACGGCAAACGATCCATCAATTGTCCAATACGGCGTAGGCCACGCATCAATGCCTTCGCCCAACCCTGTTGACAGTTTGTCTGGCTCTGAATAGCGATCAATATACGCCTGTGGGTCTGCACATGGAATCAAGATGACGGGCGCGTCTAGCAACTGCTTCCAGCGAAATGTCTCTCTCATCTCGAGAGGCAATGTGTCATTCCAAAAAGCCTCTACATCGTTACCGGTAAGCACAATGAAATGAGTTCCTTGTGAATTTCCTGCTGAAGGCGCACGAAGCGCGGTCTCAATAAGCGAATCAACAACTTGTGTAGACACTGCCTCACGTGTAAACGCCCGAATCATTCTTCGTGTGCGGATAACTTCGGTGAACTGCAC
Source organism: Acidimicrobiales bacterium (assembly GCA_030832455.1). GTDB lineage: Bacteria > Actinomycetota > Acidimicrobiia > Acidimicrobiales > Ilumatobacteraceae > UBA3006. The sequence goes on along the minus strand of JAURJB010000005.1, from coordinate 8,554 downwards.
CGCTTACTCGTTAGTGTTTTTCGAGTTTTCCAAGTTTGGCAAGAGATTCTGCCATGGTCCAACCATGAACGATCAATGCTCCGCCTTTGGTTTTTGACACACCTTTAAACTGTGCAGCCACATCAGGGTTTATCTTTTCTGGCTTCGTAGATTCATGATCTAAAAATCCGCTGTGACCGTTGGTTTTTACAATAAAACTTTGGTCGTCATAAGTGGACTCGACTCCGAAACGGCGAGCAAGTCGCTTACCCCATGCACGCTCTTCACCGACTGCACGGTGTCCTGGACGTGGAATCATCTCTGTCAAAGATTTAAATGATTCCAAGCCATCGGCGCTCAAAAAGCGCGAACCCACTACCACATCCTCATCAGGGAATGCCATCAGAGCACGGTGATACGCCTCTGTCATCAAACCTTTAAGTACTGAATCGCGTTTTGGGGTGCGCTTGATACTCATCATCCCCAACAACACACACGGAGTTCCGCCGATGCGCTCGAGAGTAGAGAACGTAAATCCGTGCACCTTGCCGCTGATCTTGGCGCTGGTAAAGAGCACCCAGTCTTCCTTTGCCTTGGTGATTACTTCAAGGGAGAAGAAGCCACCCATTGCTGCCAATTCTTCAAGTTCGATTTCTGTAAGGGACGCACAATCACGCGTTTCAACCTCAACCGACATATCTACAGTCTGCCAGCAAAAAATGCCTTTCAGACGGCAAAAAACCAATAGGTCTACTCGATATAGGCGTTGTCTCCATACTCACTGCGCAAAACGCCCATCACTCGGTCGAGATTGACATTGAACTCTGAATCAAGGCGCAACACATTGTCTGGCCCCAGATGCAAGAACACAGGCGATGTACCGGGATGGTCAAGCAACGTTGACTTCAGCGTTTCGATCGTTGCCTCAGTAAGCACTTGAGCAGAAATCTTGAGGTGCAGCGAGTCCTGGAACGCACGCAATCCTTCGAGAATGGTGATATCCATCGCCATCATCCCAACACGTGAATCATCTCGTTTATCGAGCCTGCCCCGAACCGATACCAAGATGTCATCAGCAAGCTGGTGACCAAACTTCTGCAATGTTTTGGGAAACAGCGTGACTTCAACCGAACCTTGCAAGTCCTCTAACTGAAAGGTTGCCATCTGATCCCCCTTGCGGGTGTAGCGACGAGCCAAACCGTTGATAATGCCCCCGACAACAATGAATGCGCCATCATCTCGCTCGAGTGCTTCTGGTATCGAGCAGTCCACCCTGCGACGCAATGCCCCTTCGATCCCCATCAGCGGATGATCGGATACATATAAACCGAGCATCTCTTTTTCAAATTTCAATTGCTCAGTTTTATCGAACTGCAAGTCAGGAATTGCTTGCTTCTCGGAAAACACTTCGGTTTCCTCACCCAAGTCACCGAACAAACTCATCACGCCTTGGTCGCGCTCTCGCCTACGCACCATGGTGTTATCGATAATTGTTTCGAACACTTGCAATAGACCCTTTCGAGGGTGGCCAAGTTTGTCGAAGGCACCAGCCTTAATAAGTGACTCAATGGTTCGCTTGTTGAGCGCTTGCTCAGGAACTCGCTCGGCGAAGTCGTAAAACGACGCGAATTCGCCATGGGCGTCACGATGATCAATAATCAACCGCACGAGACCTTCACCAACGTTTCTAATTGCACTGAGACCGAATGTGATCTGACGATCCCCTTCAATGACCACCGGTTCAAAGTTCACTCCCGACCGGTTTATGTCGGGAGTCAGAACGGTTATGCCACTTGTCCGAGCATCCGAGAGATACACCGCAGCCTTTTCGTAGTTGGCTTTCACGCTGGTGAGCAAACATGCCAAGTACTCGACGGGATAATGCGCTTTGAGATACGCAGTTTGATACGAGATTAAGCCGTAGCCATAAGCGTGGCTTTTCGCAAATGCATAGTCTGCAAATTTGACAATCGTGTCAAACAATTGCTCGCCCAACTCGGTGCCGTAGCCCGTTGTTTCGCAACCCAATACGAAGCTTTCTCGCGCCTCTTCCATCTTCTCTGGAATCTTTTTCCCGCAGGCTTTACGCAAGTTGTCTGCTTCAGCCATTGAGAATCCGGCGAATTTCTGAGAAACTCGCATCAGACTTTCTTGGTAAATCATCAGGCCATACGTGTCGCTCAATACTTCTGCAGCATCCTCATGGAACAGATGAACCTTCTTGCGATGGTTCTTGTAGTCAGCAAAATCATTATGCATGTTCGCGCTCATCGGGCCTGGTCGGTATAACGCCAGAACTGCCGACAACTCTTCAAACTTCTCTGGCATCAACGATCGCAACAATGCACGCATCTGAGATGATTCAAGTTGGAATACGCCAATCGTGTCGCCACGAGACAGCAATTCATATGTTGCTACGTCGTCCACATCAATGGCATCAATTGAAAACCCAGGATCACGCTTTTGTTGGATCATGGCGTTGGCATCCGAGATCACGTCAAGGTTGCGCAAACCAAGGATGTCCATCTTCAGTAGCCCAAGCTCTTCTACCGCGTGCATTTCGTACTGCGTAACCACGGGCGCGTCCTCTGGGGTTTGGCCCTGTTCAGGCTTGCGCTGGATTGGTAGGTACTCGGTGAGTGGCTCTTTCGTGATCACCACTGCCGCGGCATGAATGCCAACAGATCGCTTCAGCCCTTCAAGACCGCGTGCAACATCCATGATTCGTTTGACGTCTGAATCAGACTCACACAGTGCTCGCAGTTCTGTGGCGGCCTGAAACCCTGCCTTATGCTTGTCTACTTCTTCGAAGCAGTACTTGAGAGGCGTATCACGACCCATCACCAATGGTGGCATCAGTTTGGCGATCTTGTCGCCAAGCGGATACGGATAACCGAGTACACGCGCCGCATCACGCACTGCGTTGCGTGCCTTAATAGTGCCAAATGTGATGATCTGTGCAACGTGGTCGCGCCCATACTTGTCGGCTGCATAACGAATCATCTGATCACGATACCGCGAGTCGAAGTCCATATCGATATCAGGCATCGAGATTCGGCTTGGATTAAGGAAACGCTCAAAGATCAAGTCGTATTTGATTGGGTCAAGATCAGTAATGCGCAAGCAATACGCAACCGCACATCCGGCCGCCGAACCACGACCTGGACCAACACGAATACCTTGATCACGCGCGTAGCGAATCAGATCCCACACGATCAAGAAGTACGAGCTGAATCCCATGCCACCAATCACTTCAAGTTCATAGTCAAGACGTTGCTTCACTGACTCGGGAAGATCTTTGCCCCACCGCTGATGTGCGCCTTCATAGGTGAGACTGCGCAAGTAATCGCCATCGCCCGTAAACCCATCAGGAATTGGGAAATGAGGCAACACAGATTTGCCAAATGGAATGTCTAGTTCTGCACGCTCAGCAATCCATAACGTGTTATCGCATGCTGCTGGAACTTCACGAAACAAATAGCGCATTTCTTCTGCAGATTTCAGATAATGCTCGCTGCCCTCAAACTTGAACCGGTTGGGATCTGCGATGGTGCAGCCAGTCTGCACACACAACAACGCATCGTGTGCTTCGTGGTCGTGGCGATGGGTGTAGTGCGTGTCATTGGTTGCAAGTAACGGTGCACCAATTTTTTTAGCTAATTCAATGAGTTGGGGATTTGTTTGATGCTGTTCAGCTAAGCCATGGTCTTGCAGTTCAATGAAAAAATTGTCCTTACCGAAAATATCCTGCAAGCGTCCAGCGGCAACTTGTGCCCCAGCAACGTCACCCTTAAGCAAACGTTGCAGTACATGTCCACCAAGGCAACCACTTGTTGCAATGATTCCTTCGCTATGACGTTGCAAAAGCTCCCAGTCCATACGCGGTTGGTAGTAGTAGCCCTCAAGAAACGCAAGGCTCGAGAGTTTGATCAGGTTTTTGTAGCCCACATTGTTTTCCGCAAGCAAGGTGAGGTGGTAGTAGACCTTGCCGCCTGTTTCTGTTTCGCCTCCGGAGTCATCAATACGTCCACGGCGGGAGGGCCGCTCTGACCGATGCTCATGAGCCATGTATGCCTCGGTGCCAATAATTGGCTTGATGCCGTTGTCCTTACATTGCTTATAGAAATCGACGACGCCGTACATATTTCCGTGATCGGTCATACCAAGCGCAGGCATTCCTTCAGCGGCCGCCTTACCAACTAATTCATCGAGACGTGATGCTCCATCGAGCATCGAAAATTCGGTGTGTACGTGTAAGTGGGTAAACGAACTTGCCATTACAAATAGGTACCCGGGCGCTCGTTGGCAGGTGGTGCCTCGCCGGATCCTGGGAGTTGGCGCATCTGCTCGAGTTGTTGACGGGCAGCGATTTGTTGGGCGAACAACGTGGCTTGAATGCCGTGAAACAGCCCTTCCAACCAACCCACAAGTTGCGCCTTTGCTACACGAATTTCTGCTTCGGAAGGAACGACACCATCGCGGAAAGGCAATGCGATGAGGCGCAGTTCGTCAGCAAGTTCAGGAGATAACGCTTCGGTGAGTTCCACAATTGAGCGCTCGTAGATTTCGGCCAGGCGCTCTCTGCTCGGCGCATCAAGATTCATTGAATGAACTTCTTCAAGCAACTGCTTGATCATCGAACCAATCCGCATCACTTTGGCGGGTGCTGTAACACCTACCGATTCATCCGTTATCGGCTGCGGAGCGTCAAGTCCCACCACCTCTGGATTGTTTGAAGGAAGGTTTTCGGAAGTTGGGTTCGTAGACATGTCCCGCAAGTATGGCAACCTCAGCGAGCAATTGCCAGTAAGGGCACATCTACCTCGGCTGCTGTGAGCGAACCGTGGCGACAGACGAGCGAGAAGGCCCCCGAGTCAAGTGGCTCATCAAAACTGGTTCCCGTAAACGGCACCAGCGCCACATCGCCCAACCTCTTTCGTGCAGTGTCCGTCACCCGTTTACCAAACCACCCTGCCTCACACGCTTCATCCCGAGACACCACCCAGGCTTCATGGCCGTGATGTTCGCGTGCAGCATCCAAGACATCATTTGCTGCACCCGACTTCGCGTGCAACCATCGAAACCGACCTTCACCTGATTGATGTGCGGTTCGCATTAATACATCGTGATGGGGTGTCTTGGTGTTCTTTCCGACATGTACCTGGCCGTGATCGGCAGTCACGAGCAACACTGACCCAGGTGTGAGCTGCTCTGCAACGTCTCCTACCAAACGATCAGCATTACGCAACTCTGATTCGTAATACTCACCGAATCCACGCTCGTGAGCAATCTTGTCAACACCGTCGTAATACGCGTAAACAAACTTATGTCCTGCGTTAAGCAGTTGCCCAACCTGCACGGCAATGCTTGACGCGGCGCGCCAACCCATCGGCTTTGAACCGCGTAAATGGGCTTCGGTAAATGCCGTGCCCTCAAGTTCGGCTTTGCTAATTACCGGCACAGCAGCACCCATAAAAGGCGGACATGGCTGCACAAGATCTGGTGGATACGTGGAGCGCAAGTCGCCCTTGTCATCACCCCAACGCAACATTTGCACGACATGACCACCAAGATCGATGCGATACCCCACCATGGCATGCTCTCCGGGTGTGAGCCCGGTGGTGATCGACGTCAACGCTGTCACCGTTGTCGTTGGAGCGACGCTGGTAATTGCCCCACCCGACATTGACATCAATGTGGGAGCGTGACGACCGTGCTCTTGTAGCTGATGCCATCCCAAGCCATCAACAACGAGTAACACCACCTGGTTGGCACCCTGAACACAAGACGGCATCCACACAGGAAGAGAGTGAGTGCCCTGCGGGCCAAGCAATGCTGGAATGATGCCAGAAATACACCCACCTTCGTATTGAGGAACCCGCGGTGTATGCACCCGATCTACACTACAAGCGTGCGTGTATCTACCCGAGGCGACTACGCGTGTCGCGCGTTACTCTCCCTGGCACTTCACGCCGACGACCCGGGTCCAACATCGGTGCGCGATATCGCAACGCGCACTGCACTCCCTCAGCCATACCTCGAGCAAATCTTGCTCGTACTTAAAGGCGCCGGACTTGTTAAATCCAAGCGAGGTGTAGGTGGTGGCTACGTGTTGGCCCGACCTGCAGACCAGATCAAACTCTCCGAGATTATTGCTGCTGCCGACGGACCAATTTCGCTCGGAGACTTTGGTCAACCGCATCAAGACGGCGCATGTGACCATGAAGGTCATTGTGTCTTGCTTGCAATTTGGAATGTTGCGGGTGAACATATGCGCCAGCACCTAGAGGACTACACACTTGCCGGAATTGCCCAGGCTGCCAGAGGCTCTGCACCGTGGCCAGAGCTACACCACTAACCAACTGACCTAACGTTTATTCGTTTCCACAACGATCAATCACCACTTGCATATCCTCGGGGATAGGAACAGCGAACGAAACAGTTTCTGCAGTGAATGGATGAGTGAAGCTAAGTTTCGCCGCATGCAACATCGGCCGCGGGCTTGACAGCGAACTACGCGCACCACCATATGTTGAATCACCCACTACTGGGTGCCCAATTGAATCAAGATGAACTCGAATTTGGTGGGTTCTACCTGTTTCGAGTTGGCATTCGACAAGAGCGCATGGTTGTGGCAGATCAAATTTCCGCACGACGTCGTAGTGAGTGCGTGCGAACTTTCCGTCAATCACTACAGCCATCTTGGTTGGGTCACGCTGGTCTCGACCAATAGGTGCATCGACGACACCCGTGGATACTTCAGGGTGTCCCCACACAAGCGCGCTGTAGACGCGGGAAACATCTCTCCTCGTCAAGGCATCAACTAATGAGTCATATGCCGTCTGCGAGCGTGCAACGACCATCAAACCACTCGTTCCGGCATCAAGACGATGAACGATTCCTGGCCGCAACGGATCACCCACCGTTGCAACATCAGGAAACTGCGCAAGCACGCCGTTAACCAACGTTCCCGATGGATTTCCTGATCCGGGATGCACCACGATTCCCGGCGCCTTATTCACGACAATGATGTGTCCATCAGCAAACACCACATCGACCTCGACCGCAGCATCCGCCTGAGGTAACTCCTTGGCAGGAATCATCGAAGTGTCAACCGTGATTTCCTGGCCTTCCTTCATCTTCACCTTGCCGGCAATTGCGACGACTCCATCTACGGTCACGCCACCGATTTCGATCAGTGTTGCAGTGGCGGCACGACTGATATCGGCAATTAACGAAACAACACGATCCAATCTCTGATCGGCAAGCGCAGCAGGAATGGACTCAATCAACATGGTTATCGGCCTGTCCTATCGGTGCTGGAAAGAAAATTAATGAAACCGCCATTGCTATTGCGCCGCACACGATGCCGATGTCAGCAATGTTGAACACTGGCCACCACTGCAGATCAATGAAGTCGATTACCGCACCTGAGAGAAAACTATCTCCACGAAAAATTCGATCAACCACATTTCCCGTCGCCCCACCGATAATTGATCCAGTAGCGATCAGCGACAACAGGTTGTCGACTTTATTGAGATTGCGCAGTAACACCACGATGACGACTATTGCAAGCAACCCGATAAATGGACCCGCATTTGTCCCCGTAGAAAATGCCATTCCTTGGTTGTACACCAGCTTGAACCGCAGTGAGCCGATGAGATCTATTGCACTGCCATCACTCAGTCGTTGCACCGCCCACCATTTGGTAATGATGTCGAGCACCAGCACGATGAGCGCCGCACCGATTCCAACTCGTTTGGCGCGATACCGCACCGTTGTCTTGGTCATCGGCGACCGATGCCGCCAACCCGCTCCAACACCGACTCGGTTGTCCATGGAATTGCCTTTAAACGCTCACGAGGAATCGGTAATCCACTGTGTACTGAATAACCGTATTCACCACTCGCAATGCGAGCCAACGCTAGATCAATTTCCTCAACTTCTTGGCGTGCTTGTGCCGAGAGCATCAGATCTCGTTCGCGCTCGACCACCATGGTGTCGCCTTCTCCGCCTTCTTCGTCAAATTGAACATCGCCCATTTCGACATCTTCAATCAACGCGTTCGCCTCGTCTTCTAAGCGACCTGCCTGGGTAGTGAGGAATGAACGCTTTTCAAGCAACGCTTCACGCTGCGAGGCGAGGAATTTCAGATCAAATTCCTTAGTCGCCTGAATACCATCCGCAAATTCAGTTTTAATGATTGGAGGGCGAGGTGGTGGCTCTGGTTTTCGCTTGGCACGAAGCGCAGCTTCTCGCGCGGCTTCTTTTTCGGCGATCGCCGCAAGTCGCGCTGCTTCTTTCGCTTCGCGCAGTGCAATTCGTTCTTTTTCGGCAGCCTCACGCGCAGCCTGCTTTTCAGCAGCCAAGCGCATACGTTCTTTTTGCTTTTCCTTTTCGGCTATTGCCTTTGCCTTCGCCTTTTCGGCAAGTTCTTTCTTCTTTGCTGCAGCAAGACGCTTTTTCTCGGCTTCGCGTTCGCGTAACTGTTGCTTACGCAATGCTTCTGCGGCCTTCTTTGCGTCAGCCTTCTTCTTCAGCTCAGCCTTCTTCTTCAGCTCAGCCTTCTTCTTCA
>JAURJB010000059.1 GCA_030832455.1 Acidimicrobiales bacterium | reverse complement strand
AGTACGGCCTGGCGTCGAGCGTGTGGACCAAGGATCACACCACAGCGATGCGCTTTAGCAAGGGTTTGAACTTCGGTTGCGTCTGGATCAACACTCATATCCCGCTAGCTGCCGAGATGCCACACGGTGGTTACAAGAAGTCTGGATATGGCAAGGACCTTTCGATGTATGCCCTCGATGACTACACGCGCATTAAGCACGTGATGATCAACCTCAACAGTTAGTCTTTCCTTTAATGGGGGAAGCGGCTAAAGACGTCATCGTTCTCGATCATGTATCGAAGCGTTACGGTGACTTTGTTGCCGTGCATGATGCCAACTTTTCCATCGCCCATGGCGAATTCTTCGCCATGCTTGGCCCTTCGGGCTGCGGGAAGACAACAACGCTAAAAATGATTGCAGGGTTTGAGCAACCATCTGCTGGTCGCGTGATGTTGGATGGTGTCGATGTTTCTGATGTTCCGCCGTACAAGCGAAATGTCAATACGGTGTTCCAGCAGTATGCGCTGTTCCCGCATATGAGTGTGTTTGACAATGTCGCTTTCGGCCCTCGTTCAAAAAAGATTGATGAATCAAAATTGAAGACGAGTGTGATGGAGATGCTCGAGATCGTGCGCCTCTCCGAGTTCGCACATCGCAAACCCTCTCAGCTATCGGGTGGCCAGCAACAACGCGTTGCCCTCGCTCGAGCATTAGTCAATTATCCAAGTGCGTTGCTGCTAGATGAGCCTTTAGCAGCGCTTGACTTGAAATTGCGTGAAGCAATGCAAATAGAACTCAAGCGCATTCAACGCGAAGTGGAAATTAGTTTCATCTTTGTTACGCACGACCAAGGTGAAGCACTCACCATGAGCGATCGCATTGCGGTGATGAGCCAAGGCCATGTTGAACAAATTGGTACTCCACAAGAGATCTATCGGTCGCCAAGTTCGTTGTTTGTCGCGGGGTTCATTGGTTCGGCAAATCTGCTTCCAGGAACCGTGAAGTCACATGATGGCGACAATGTGGTGGTCACACTTCAGGCTGGTCCGACGGTTCGGGTAACGGGCAATTTTTCAAGTTGTGCAATCGGTGAGAAAGTCTCGGTGATGCTGCGCCCAGAATGCATGAAGCCATCATCGGATGTGGGAGTGAGTGGCCAAGGACTCAACGGCGTGCTTACCGACATGGTGTTTCAGGGTGCTACCGCCCGCATGATCGTGAGCCTGCCGGATGGCTCTGAAGTCACTTGCTTGGCAGACTCATCGGCGCGGATGCCCGACGCCCAGGTGGGCAGCAATATCTCGATCTCGTGGGGGGCTGATGGCGGGTACGTACTTGCCGGATGGCCCGGAAAAGCTGGTTCCACCTCAACAGATGTCGATCACATCGAGTCAACGCTCTAATATCGCATTAGCCACTAAATAAGGAGATTGTTATGACCACTCAGAACCACAAGAACACCATGACACGGCGCCAATTCTTGGCACGATCAGGTGCACTCGGCGCTCTTGGTTTGTCGCTACCTGCGCTACTTGCTGCATGTGGCGGATCCGACACAGCGTCTGGGGAAGAGTCGTTGTACTTTGACAACTGGCCATTGTACATCGACCCAACAGAAGATGGTCTTACGGGAACGGTTGATCGCTTCATGGCGGAAACCGGTGTCATGATGCGTTACGAAGAGGGTTACAACGACAACAACGAGTATTTTGCAAAGATCCAACCGTTGTTGGGTGCTGGAAAGACAATAGAACCCGACATCATCGCCCCAACATTTTGGATGGCTGGTCGTTTGATCAATTTGGGTTGGACCGAAAAACTTCCCAAGGATCTCATTCCAAACTTTTCAAACATTGAAGATGTGTACGTCAACCCAACATGGGACCCAACAGGTGAGTACTCGATGCCATGGCAAGGAGGAACTGCAGGAATCGCGTACAACATCGATGTAACGGGTCGCGAGATTAATAGTGTTGCCGATTTGTTCGATCCAGAATTCAAAGGCAAGATCGGCATGCTCACAGAAATGCGTGACACCATTGGCTTGATTTGCTTGGGGCTTGGAATTGATCCGTCACAGATCACATCATTTGAAGATGCCGCGCCAGCGTTTGAGAAACTTGCTCAAGCTAAGGCAGACGGTCAGATCCGCGCATTCACGGGCAACGACTACACCGACGACCTGGTCAGCGGAAACTTTGCAGCCTGTGTTGGCTGGTCGGGTGACGTGTTGCAACTTGGCAAAGACAGTCCAAATGTGCGCTTCGTTATTCCTGAAGAAGGTGGTACCAGTTGGTGTGACACCATGATTCTTCCAAAGGGTGTTGCTAACGCAAACGCGGCAGCCAAGTTCATGAACTTCTGTTACGACCCAGTGCAGGCTGCACTCATCACGCAGTACGTTCAGTACTTGTCGCCAGTGAAGGGCGTGCGCGATGAACTCGCCAAACTTGATCCAGAACTAGCAGAGAACACACTGTTGTTCCCAGACGATGCAACAAATGCTCGGTTGCGTTCATTTGCAACGTTGAGCGAAGATGTTGAAGCACGATTCGACGAGGAATTCTCGGCAATTACCGGCGCATAAGCACCGAACAAAACGCTGAACTTGTCATGACCGAAACGGTCGTTCGCCACAACCGAATCGCTCGTAATGCCGATCGCGTCGGGTTGGGCGCGATGATCGTTGCCTCAGTGTGTTTGGTGGCCCTCGGAACTCGTTGGGTAAGTGGCCCAATGGTTTCGGTGATTGTGCTGGTGCTGATCCTCGATCTAGTCGGGGTGTTGGTGCTTGCCGCCCGTGGTGGGCCAGAGGCCAGGCGGTTATTGGCCCCGTACGGCCTGCTGAAGCCAGGCATGCTGTGGTTGGCATTGTTCTTCTTGGCGCCAGTGTGGTCACTCATTCGCATTTCGTTGTCGACAAAGGAAAGCCGATTCTCGGTTAACTACGACTTCAACTGGGCATTTGAGAACTATTCGAAGGCATTTAGTGATTTCGGTGCTCAGTTTCAGCGAGCTTTCCTGTATGCAGCAATTGCTACGGTCCTGACGATTGCGATTGGCTATCCGCTTGCATACGTGATTGCGTTTAGAGGTGGAAAGTATAAGAACATCTTGTTGGGACTAGTGGTCATCCCATTTTTTACAAGTTATTTGATCAGGACAATTGCATGGTCAACGATTCTTGCCGACCGCGGCATTGTGGTCAGTGCGATGAATGCGGTTGGACTGCAAACAGTGCTCGAGTGGATGCACATTATGGACAACGGGAAGCTGCTCAACACCCCTGCGGCGGTTATTGGGGGCCTTACCTATAACTTCCTTCCGTTCATGTTGTTACCGATTTATGTCAGCCTGGAAAAGATAGATGTCAACCTGGTCAACGCCGCTGGTGATTTGTATTCAAATGCATCGCGTGCATTTCGCAAGATTGTTGTTCCTCTGTCCATACCGGGAGTGTTTGCCGGAACCTTGCTGACGTTCATTCCTGCCGCAGGAGACTTTGTGAACGCCCAGTTTCTAGGCAATCCAAATACCACCATGATTGGCAATTCGATTCAAGACCAGTTCTTAAAACAGAACAATTACCCAGTGGCATCTGCAATGTCTGCAGTGCTCATGGTGAGTATTGCTACTTTGGTGCTGTTGTACACGCGAATCTTTGGTACTGAGGATTTAGCATGATGCGCAAACGGACAAAGTTTGGTCGCATTGCCATAAATGTAGTTGCAGGACTTGGGCTGTTGTACCTGTTTGCGCCGATCTTTTTCATTATTGCGTTCAGTTTCAACAAGCCCAATGGCAATTTCAATATCGCGTGGCAGAGTTTTACTTTCGATAACTGGTTGAATCCATTTGCTGAAAAGTCGCTGACAAGCGCGCTATGGAAGAGCTTGGAGATCGCAGCGATTTCTACCTTGATCTCGACTGTGCTTGGCTCGTTGATTGCGCTTGCACTTTCGCGCTATGCGTTTAAGGGAAGTTCGAGCATCAATCTGTTTCTCGTGCTTCCGTTAACAACCCCCGAGATTGTCTTGGGTTCCAGTCTTGCAACACTGTTTCTTGGACAGAACTTCATTGACTTCGGTATGACCACCATCATCATCGCCCACATCATGTTCCAGGTGAGTTTCGTTGCGCTAACAGTACGGGCCCGCATTCGTGGTTTCGATTGGACCCTCGAACAAGCCGCCCAGGATTTAGGCGCATCGCCATTTCGCACGTTTACGAAGGTGACCTTTCCGCTCATTCTTCCTGGCATTTTGGCCGCAGGATTGCTTGCGTTTGCGCTATCAATTGATGACTTCATCATCACATTCTTTAACTCTGGCTCGATTCAAACATTTCCATTGCAGATTTACGGCGCGTCTCGTGTGCGAATCCCTCCGCAGATCAATGTTCTTGCATCAATGATTTTGTTCTTAAGCGTTGCAATCTTGATGACCAGCACAATTTCAGGAATGCGAAAGTCTGCGGAGAAGCAGAAGAACGCAAGAAAATTTAACGTTCTTCACCGCAAGTAATGGCACGCACTCACTACGAAGTGTTGGGTGTATTGCCAACGGCAACTCCCGATGAGATCAAGGTTGCCTATCGCATCAAAGCACGCCAAACACATCCCGATTCATCGGTAGTGCTTGATGCCCAGTCTTCGCAACGGATGGCCGATTTGTCTCAAGCCTGGCGGGTGCTATCTGACCGCACATTGCGGATGGAATACGACAGATCGCTACTTGTTGGTTCGACGAATGTTTCGTTCAATATCCCCGGCAATACTGGTGTCGAATACGAGCCAATTCCTGTCATTGTGCGCGGGGAGTTTCCGTGGAAAATGATCGGCTGGATGTTGGGTATTGGGATCGTGGCAGTGTTATTGCTCAACATCTTGTCTGAGCCAGCACTGCCAAGTGGGCCAGATGGACTCATCTCGGGTGGATCATGCGTTGTAATTGATGCAAACCAATTAGCTAATGAAGTGGCCTGCGATCAGCCGCATTACGGGGTCGCACGCACGCTTGTTGGCTTTGATATGACCTGTCCCACGGATACTCAGCCGTTCCGAGATCGGCAGGGTATGGGGATTGCGTGTGTGGATCCGGATTAAGTCAATCCCGTTGCATGCGAGATAGGTAGTCTATTTTCGTGTCCAGGCAATGCGAGCGTCCTTCGTGCAGAGAAGCAGCGATTGCCGAATACTTCATGGATTCATCCGAGTTGGTGATGACACTCGAAAACTATGTTCCTGTTGACGGACTTCATGTCAACGTGTTGTGTCGCCGCCATGCAGATGCGCTCGTGGTGCCGCGGGGCTGGCGGATCGAAGATAAACGCGAGAATGTTCCACGCTTATTTCCCGTGGCTTCACTGAACGATAAGGGGAAAGAAAAAGCCGCAGAGAAAGCTGTTGATAAAAAGGCAGCAGGTAAGAAGACGCGCCTGAAGCCACCGCGCCCGAGCATTTTTGATGATCTGAAGAATGAAAGAAAAATTGAAGAAGTTCAACTTGAAACCGATGATCTTGAAGAAACAAAGGCGATTCCCTGGAGTCCGCAGTTTGATCACACGGATGACTTGGGTGGGGTCCTTCGCCCTAAAGGGCGGCTGCTCAGCCGTGCATTTAATTTTGATGACACCAACGCAGATGGACTTAAGCGCGAGCCATTTGACGAAAACGATATTCCGTAATGTCAATAGATGTTCGTGCGTCTATGGACGTGGATGTACCTGCAGATGCGGTGTTTCGGGTTGTGCGAGATTTGGCCACATATCCGCAGTGGCTCGACATTGTTCATCAGGTTGAACCCAACGAATCAGAGTCTGGTCAGCACGGATGGAACGTGGAGTTGCGGGCCAAAATCGGACCGTTTGCTCGGTCGAAACGATTGCGGATGGTACGCACGATTGATGAACATCCAACTCGGGTCACCTTTGAACGCAGTGAATTAGATGGGAAGAAACACGCACAGTGGGTATTGACTTCCGAAATTTCTGCACATCTCGGCACAACCACACTGCGAGTTCACCTTCATTACGGTGGCTCGTTATTTGATGGTGGAGTAGTGGAGCGAGTGCTTGCTGATCAGATTGAGAGCGGCAAGATTAGGCTCAGTCGAGTCCTCGCCGATTCGTAAGCCTGACTGGCTGTCCGGCGGCAAGCTGTCCACACGCAGCATCAATATCAGTCCCACGGTTACGGCGAATCGTCACATTGACTTGTAGGTCTTCGAGCTGTTGGGCAAACGCGCGCACCCCTGCTGCACTTGTGCCCTTGGTTGGCCAACCCGGCGTGGGGTTAAGTGGAATCAAATTGACGTGTGCTGATGGCGTGAGCTGCCGGCATAGTTGGGCAAGTTCGCGCGCATCTTGAGGCTGATCGTTGATGCCGTCAATCATCGCCCACTCAAAACTGATGCGACGGTTCTTTGTGTCGAGGTAATCGCGACAGGCTTGCATCAACTCGTTAATGGGGTAGCGCTTGTTGATTGGAACAAGTTCATCGCGTAGCACGTCGCGAGCAGCATGCAGTGATACTGCAAGATTGACCGGTAGTGGCCGTGTGGCAAGTTTGCGGATTCCAGGAACGATGCCAACCGTGGAGATGGTGAGGTGGCGCGCTGAAAGCCCGATGTCGCCATGAATTTTTTCAACTGCTCCCCAAACTGACTCTTCATTGGCAAGGGGTTCGCCCATTCCCATGAACACCACATTGGCGAGTCGTTGTTTGCGTTTGGCGCTCTCGCGAGCAGCATGCACAACCTGTTCAACTATTTCACCGACGGTGAGGTGTCGTGTGAAGCCGGCCTGGCCGGTGGCGCAAAAGCCACACGCCATTGCACAGCCTGCTTGTGTGCTGACGCACACGGTTGCGCGCTCTTTGTAGTGCATCAACACTGTTTCGATTGGGTGGCCACCATCGGCAAGCGACCAGAGAAATTTGATGGTGTCGCCTTTGTCGCTCACGCTTGCAGTGGTGAGGTGGAGTGATTGAGGAAAACCTTGAGTCAACTGTTCGCGTACAGCGCCTGGCAGGGTAAGGATGTTTGCCGGTTCGGCGAACTGGGTATACAAACCTTCCCAGACTTGCTTCAGGCGAAATGCTGGCTGGCCATCAAGAAGACTGGCAATGTCCTCACGAGTTGCATCGTAAAGACTGGTCATGCATTCATGTTAGAGGTGTTTTTGTGCCAACTTCTCGTAATCAATCATGCGAGCACGTAAAACATCAAGACTTGATGTCCAGAATGCGGTATCAGTGACATCGATTCCAAATGCCTGTCCGAGTTCTTCGGC
>JAURJB010000058.1 GCA_030832455.1 Acidimicrobiales bacterium | reverse complement strand
CTCAACGAGCAATGGTTCGAATGCCTGAATACCCAAGCGGTGCAAGGTAGGAGCACGGTTCAACAGAACTGGGTGTTCCTTAATGACGTCTTCGAGAACGTCCCACACTTGTGGCCTACGACGCTCAACCATGCGCTTTGCACTCTTAATGTTTTGTGCAAGCTGCTGATCGACCAAACGCTTCATCACGAACGGCTTGAACAATTCGAGTGCCATCAACTTTGGCAAACCGCATTGCTGCAAGCGCAGTGTTGGGCCGGCAACGATTACCGAACGACCCGAGTAGTCAACGCGCTTACCGAGCAAGTTCTGACGGAAGCGACCTTGCTTACCCTTCAACATGTCGGACAACGACTTGAGCGGACGGTTACCAGGACCAGTTACTGGACGACCACGGCGACCGTTGTCGAACAATGCATCTGATGCTTCTTGCAACATGCGCTTTTCGTTGTTGACGATGATTTCTGGTGCACCAAGATCGAGCAATCGACGCAAACGGTTGTTGCGGTTGATTACACGGCGATACAAGTCGTTCAAGTCGGACGTTGCAAAGCGACCACCGTCGAGCTGCACCATTGGGCGCAGATCTGGAGGAATCACTGGAATAACGTCGAGGACCATTGCCTTCGGGTTGTTGACCAAACGGCCAGCATCATCGCGACGGTTGAACGAAGCAATGATCTTCAAGCGCTTAATTGCCTTCTGCTTACGCTGTGTGCTGAGCACCTTGCCGTTGTAGCCATTCATGATGGCGTCGCGGAGTGCAATTTCTTCAGCATCGAAGTCGATGGTGTCGATGAGCGACTTAATCGCTTCGGCACCGGTGCCGCCAACGAAGTACTCGCCGTAGCGATCCTTCACTTCGCGCCACAACTCTTCGTCTTCAACAATCATGCGTGAGTGCATCTTGCCGAACGTGTCATGTGCACGTTGGAGCAAGTCGAGCTCTTTGCCATAACGCTCGGTGATGGTGGTGAGATCTTTGTCAATCAATTTCTGGCGTGCACGAACATCGGCATCTTTTGCACCCGACTTCTCGAGTTCTTTCAGTTCTGCTTCAGCATCTTTTTGACGCTGCTTCAAGTCGCGCTCGCGATTCTTGATGAGTTGTTCCTTGTCTTCAAGCAACACTTCTTCAAGTTCGGTCATGTCGGCATGACGCTTGTCGGCATCCACGCTGCTCACCAACCAGGCGGCAAAGTAAATTACCTTTTCAAGTTGCTTTGCCTTGATTTCGTCGCGCGGTTCGAGACCACCCAACAAATACGCCAACCATGAACGGGTTCCGCGTAGGTACCAAATGTGTACTACTGGAGCAGCCAATTCGATATGGCCCATGCGCTCACGACGAACCTTTGAGCGAGTTACTTCAACGCCGCACTTTTCGCAGATGATGCCCTTAAAGCGCACACGCTTGTACTTACCGCAGTAGCACTCCCAGTCACGGGTTGGTCCGAATGTCTTTTCACAGAACAGACCATCACGCTCTGGGCGCAAGGTGCGGTAGTTAATGGTTTCTGGTTTCTTTACTTCACCACGTGACCAGTTACGAATGTCGTCAGCAGTGGCCAAGCCAATGCGCAACTGTTCGAAACTATTGACGTCAACCTTGTTCTTGATTTCGGTTAGTGAGTCGGACATGTTTTCCTCTTCTCGTTCTTATCTGCTCGTCAAATTCTCTGGTTAGTACGTGGAGTTAGAAAGCGCGTTGTTCGCGGCGACGTTCACGGTCACGGTCATCTGCGTCAGAGCCACGCTCTGGTCGCGAAATGTCGATTCCGAGTTCCTGTGTTGCGCGGAAGACGTCTTCGTCCATGTCGGCAAGTTCAATGTTCTTACCTTCATTGGAGATGACTTCTACGTCGAGGCACAATGCCTGCATTTCCTTCATGAGCACCTTGAAGCTCTCAGGAATGCCCGGCTCAGGAATGTTCTCGCCCTTAACGATTGCCTCGTACACGCGAACGCGTCCAAGTACGTCGTCTGACTTAATGGTGAGGAGTTCCTGCAAGCAGTACGCAGCACCATAAGCCTCGAGCGCCCACACTTCCATTTCACCGAAGCGCTGACCACCGAATTGTGCTTTACCACCCAAAGGTTGCTGAGTGATCATGCTGTATGGCCCAGTTGAACGTGCGTGAATCTTGTCGTCGACCATGTGTGACAACTTGATGATGTACATGTAGCCAACCATGGTTGGGTTGTCGTAGTACTCGCCGGTACGGCCGTTGCGCAGTTGCGTCTTGCCATCGTCGCCGATCAAACGCTTGCCATCAGATGACTCTGGGTTGAGGTTTCGCAAGATCGACTGAATGGTTGGGTGTGGACCAGCGGCTTCGTCTTCATCCCAGTGAGCACCATCGAACACTGGCGTAGCAACAAATGTTGCAGGCTTGGTGTTGATACGTGTCTTGGTTTCGGTACCGCGGATCGGTGCATCGCCAACAACTTTGTTGTTTTTGACGTCGCTCCAACCCCAACGTGCGCAGTAGCCAAGGTGCGCTTCAAGCACCTGACCAATGTTCATTCGGCTTGGCACACCAAGTGGGTTCAAGATGATGTCGACAGGAGTTCCGTCTTCCATGTATGGCATGTCTTCGATAGGGAGAATCTTGGAGATAACACCCTTGTTACCGTGACGTCCTGCCAACTTGTCGCCCACGCTGATCTTGCGCTTTTGCGCAACATAAATGCGGACCAACTGGTTTACACCTGGTGGCAATTCGTCGCCGGCTTCGCGGTCTCCCGCTTCGCGTGACAACACCTTCACGTCAATGACTTTGCCGCTTTCGCCGTGTGGAACCTTGAGGCTGGTGTCGCGAACTTCACGAGCCTTCTCACCGAAGATTGCACGCAACAGGCGCTCTTCTGGTGTTAGTTCGGTTTCACCCTTTGGAGTGACTTTTCCAACGAGCACGTCACCAGGACCAACTTCGGCGCCCACGCGAATGATTCCGCGGTCGTCGAGGTCGGCAAGGATGTCGTCGCTCAGGTTTGGAATGTCGCGAGTGATTTCTTCTGGTCCAAGCTTGGTGTCACGAGCGTCAACTTCGTATTCCTTGATGTGAATTGACGTCAGCACGTCTTCTTTCACCAAACGCTCGCTCAAGATGATGGCGTCTTCGAAGTTGTAGCCCTCCCATGGCATGAATGCCACGAGCAAGTTCTTTCCAAGTGCGAGTTCACCCATGTCGGTTGAAGGACCATCGGCAATCAAGTCGCCCTTAGCAACTTTCTGGCCTTCCTTCACACGAATGATGTGGTTAATGCTGGTGTCTTGGTTTGAACGACGGAACTTGAACAACTTGTGTTCTCCGTCAGCCTTCTTCAAGTTGTCGTATGCAATGGTGATTTGGTCGCCGGTTACTGATGTAACGGTTCCTGAATCTTTTGCAAGTACCAAGTCGGCACCGTCACGTGCTGCACGTGATTCGATACCGGTTCCGATGTACGGAGCTTCGGCACGAAGCAATGGCACAGCCTGACGTTGCATGTTTGCACCCATGAGTGCGCGGTTTGCATCGTCGTGCTCCAAGAACGGAATCAACGCAGTTGCTACCGAAATAATCTGGCGAGCCGAAACGTCGATGAAGTCAACTTCTGTTCCAGGCACATAACCGATGTCGGTGGTTGAACCAAAGAAGCTCTCTGCTTCAAGCATCTTCTTCAAGTCATCCAAGCTGGCTGCCTGTGGTGAACGACGTACGAGTACGCGCTCTGCCTTAAAGGTGCCGTCTGCATTAAGAGGCGTGTTGGCCTGAGCAACTACGTAGTTTTCTTCTTCGTCTGCTGGCATGTACACGATTTCGTCGGTGACCTTGCCGTTGCGAACGCGACGGTATGGGCTCTCGATAAATCCGAATGGGTTGACACGTGCATACGTTGACAACGCACCGATCAAACCGATGTTTGGTCCTTCTGGCGTTTCAATCGGGCACATGCGGCCGTAGTGCGAAAAGTGAACGTCGCGAACTTCGAAACCTGCGCGCTCACGGCTGAGACCACCTGGTCCGAGAGCCGACAAACGACGACGGTGCGTAAGACCCGACAATGGGTTCACTTGGTCCATGAACTGCGACAACTGGGAAGTTCCGAAGAACTCCTTGATTGCAGCAACAACTGGACGCACGTTGATGAGTGTTTGTGGCGAAATCGCTTCCACATCTTGCGTGGTCATGCGCTCGCGAACAACACGCTCCATACGTGACAAACCGATACGAACCTGGTTCTGAATCAATTCACCAACCGAACGAATACGACGGTTTGCAAAGTGGTCCTGGTCGTCGAGACGGTAGCCAGGCTCTTGCTTTACGAGGTGCAACAAGTACGTAATGGTTGCAAGAACTTCGCAACGGCTGAGGACATCTTGTCCTTCAACAGGAACGTCGAGCTTGCCAAGTTCGGTGCCGACCTTCATGTCGAACAACTTGCCAATCTTTTCGATCTCTGCGCCCAACTTACGGTTGAGCTTGTAACGACCTACACGTGACAAGTCGTAACGACGGTTCTCGAAGAATGCGCCTTCGAAATATGCGCGTGCTGCTTCAACGTTTGGTGGTTCGCCCGGACGAGCGCGCTTGTAAATTTCGACAAGAGCTTCTTCGCGAGTTGGAGCGATTGGACGCTCCTTTTCCCACTGACCTTCGAGGAAGTCGAAGTAGTTAACGAAACGATCGAGGAAGCCTGGAGCGTTTTCTTCGTCGTAACCAAGTGCGCGCAACAACGTGAAGATGCCGATGCGGCGCTTACGTGCAACACGGGTTCCGGCAGTGACGTCTTTTCCTGGCTTCTGCTCTACGTCGAACTCGAGCCATTCACCGCGGTACGGGTGGATGGTTCCCTTTACCAATTGGTGCTTCGACAAGTTACGCAAGCGATAACGCTCACCTGGTTCGAAAATAACGCCTGGTGAACGAACCAACTGACTCACCACAACACGCTCGGTGCCGTTGATGATGAAGGTTCCCTTTTCGGTCATCTTCGGGAAGTCGCCCATGAAGACAACTTGCTCTTTGATTTCACCTGTTGGCTTGTTTAAGAAACGTGCGCGCACAAACACTGGCGACGCATACGTCATGTCACGCTCGCGGCACTCGGCGACTGTGAACTTTGGTTTCGGACACAAGTCCTCATCGTCTGGATCGAATTCGAGTTCGAGTTGAAGATCGTCGCTGAATCCTTTGATTGGCGAAATATCTTCGAAAGCTTCCTTCAAACCTTCTTTAAGGAACCAATCAAAACTCTCGCGTTGTACCGCGATGAGGTCGGGAAGTTCGAGGGTTTCTGGAAGGGTCGCGAACGAATACCGTTCGCGTGCAGACGCACGTGAGGCCACTGAGTTACTCCTGATCGAGAAGTGATGAATACGAATCGACGAGCCAGATGAACTTCTTTGGGGGAAGGTTCAGGGGGCTACGCACGGCAACGGACTAGGCTACCGCCGCTTTTGCGGTTTTAACCCAGTCCTGATAGAAGGCTGCGGCCCGAGGCTTTCGCCCCGGGCTTACAGACCTAAATGGCTGAAATTAGGCGAGTTCGACTACTGCGCCGGCTTCTTCCAACTTGGCCTTTGCCTTCTCGGCATCGTCCTTGCTGGCGCCTTCGAGGACAGGCTTTGGAGCGCCGTCTACGAGGTCTTTTGCTTCCTTCAAGCCGAGGCTGGTGAGTTCACGAACAACCTTGATCACCTGAATCTTCTGAGCTCCGCCTTCTTTCAAGATGACGGTGAACTCGTCTTTTTCTGCTGCTGCTGGAGCGGCTCCGCCTGCTGCTGCCCCGCCTGCTGCTGCAACGGCAACTGGTGCTGCTGCGGTGACGCCGAACTTCTCTTCGAATGCATCGAGGAGGTCCTTCAGTTCGATTACTGACAATTCTGCGATTCCGTCAAGAATCTGGTCTTTGGTGAGTGCCATTTCTTTTCTCCTATTTTTCTGTATTGATCTTGGTTATTGGGATTGGTTTCTTGAACGTGGCTATTACGCCGCATCCTTCGATTCGATAAGCGCCTTGATGCCGTAAGCGGCACGACGCATTGGGGCCTGGAGCAAGTTCGCGGTCTTGCTGAGTGGGGCCTTGAGAGCACCAGCGAACATAGACAACAGAACTTCGCGGCTTGGCAAGTCGGCAAGAGCCTTCAACTGCACGGCATCGACTGTCTTGCCACCGATAACGCCACCCTTCAACACCAACAATGGGTTGGTTGCTGCGTGGTCGCGGAGTGCTTTTGCTGCTGCCGAAGCGTCACCCTTAACAAAGGTGATTGCAGTTGGGCCAACAAGGAAGTCGGACAAACCTTCGAAACCGGCTTCTTGTGCTGCGCGGCTTGCAAGTGTGTTCTTGTACACCTTGTATTCCGCACCATGAGGGCGCAGTGAACGGCGCAACTTGGCGAGTGATCCCACGGTCATACCGCGGTATTCGGTGATGAGTGCTGCGTCTGATGCTGCGAGCTTTTCGCGAACTTCAGTGACTACTGCTGCCTTTTCGGCGTTTGGTGATGTTGACATCGTTGCCCTTTGGTTGCTGTCGAATGATGGAACTTGTTTGTTCGGCGCGGGCGCTCGGACACTTCAACGAACGCTCTCTGCGCTGCGACTGATGTCGCGCTCTTCGAGTATTCGCCTCGTTTGGCAAGACTTACGTCTTATTCATGTTGCGCGATGTGCGAAACAACCAAATGTCTGTGGCGAGCAACCGAACCGAATAAATCGGATTGGGTTGTTATGTGAGTGGTCAGGCTAGCGGGGTGTTTTGGGTATTGACACCCCGAGAAAGGCGTCGAAACACGAATCTTGGTAGATGCCGAAGAACTGACATGACTATTCTCAGTTTTCCCGGAACCCAGATCAAGGCTGGTCCTTTATTGAGTCGCTTTAAGACCGCCCTACCCACTACATCAGGATCACAGGTAAAGGGTGCCTCGGGAAGTCCCGCCGACATCTTGGTCCTCACCATCCCAGGCCGGACAACGAGTACTCGAATTGGTAGCCCGTGCACCGAGTCGGCAAGCCCATTGGCCCATGCGTCTAAACCGGCCTTTGCCGCTCCATACACATAGTTGTCTTTACGAGGTCGTTCTCCGGCCACCGAAGAAATTACTACGAGTCTTCCGTGACCCTGCTTTCTGAACTGCTGAATTACTTCCGTGCAGCCCATGCAAACCTGGCTGAAGAAGGCCTGATGGTGCTTGACATGGTGGGTGGCAGCGAGTGCTTGCTGGACGACATCCGCGACAAACGCAAGGTCAAATACCCCGAAGGCCTGGCCTTGTCTG
>JAURJB010000057.1 GCA_030832455.1 Acidimicrobiales bacterium | reverse complement strand
GTCAAACCTGTTGCCACAAGAGATTTGCTCGGATGCCGACTTGATGGAATTGTCGACGATGACGCCAACAGCCATTGAAGACTTTGCGCCAATCTTTGGCGCCATCACGGCTCAGCGCGTGGGGCCGGCGTTGTTAGAAATTCTGGCCATTAACTCGGGGCTCATCGACACAAATATTGCGTGAGCCTCGGCGCACAGCGTTTCGCCGTGATGCAGTTTTCCAACAGTAAAAATCTTGCGGCGCTCGACGCGCTCTACCCAACCGGTAAACACCAATGGTTTGTTGATGGGTGTTGGTGAGCGGTAGTCGATGGTGAGGTTCACGGTCATGCCCGGGTTGCCCGTGGTGCTTTGTGCAACGCCCAACACTTCATCGAAATAGGCGGCAATAAACCCGCCGTGCACACACGTGGGTGCGCCTTCGTATTGTGGGCCAAAGGTAACGGTGCCCGTGACCATGTTGACGCCTTCGCTAGTGATGTGCGTGTCGATGTGCATGGGTGCAGATAACGGGTTGATCGCGCCAATGATTGGGCTGCGATCTAAAAAGCTGACGTCGTTACTCGTTGCAAACTCACGAATATCGTTGCGCATGGTTTCGGCAACTTTGGCCTTCGCCTCTTCTTCGGGCGTCATGGGCACTTGGCGCACATGAAAGCCCGCGAAATTGTTTGCTGGTTGAATTGGCTCGGTCATGAAACCATCATGGTGACTGGCGCGTGATCGCTTGGCTTGTCGCCCTTGCGCGCATTGCGATCGATTGCGGTTTCGGTGGTTTTGGCTGCGAGTGATTTGGTGACTAACAGATAGTCGATGCGCATGCCGTGGCCTTTATGGAAACTGCCATCGCGGTAATCCCACCACGAGAACAACTTTGGCTCGGGATGTTGCTCGCGGAAAATGTCGGTGAGTCCCCATGCGCACAAGTCGCTGAGCACTTTGCGCTCGGGCTCGCTGGTGTGCGTTGCGCCAATAAATGCTGCTGGATCCCATACGTCGATATCGGTTGGTGCAATGTTGAAATCGCCCGTAACCACAACATCTTCAGTTGGTTTGGCGATGGTGTTTACATGATCACGCAACTGCTTCATCCAACGCAGTTTGTATTGGTAGTGATCGTGATCGAGTTCGCGACCGTTTGGCACATACACGCACACCACTTTGACGCCGTTGCATGTTGCGCTAATAATGCGCGCTTCGGCATCGGGCTCGCCTGTTGCAAAGTTGGCCACCACATCGGTTAAGCCCACCTTCGACAAAATTGCCACGCCATTCCACTGACCTTGACCAAGGTGTGCGGTTTCGTAACCCATCTCGTGGAATGTGAGCGCGGGAAACGCGGCCTCGGTCATTTTGGTTTCTTGAATACACAACACATCGGGTTGGTTTTCTTCGATCCAACCCTGCACTCGCGGCAAGCGAGCCTTTAACGAATTGACGTTCCACGTAGCGATCAGCACGTGAACAAACTACTTCTTCTTGGCAGCTGCCTTGCGAGTTGGCGCAGGTTGGCGCACAGGTTGTTGCTGTGGGCGCTTCTTTTTCTTCTTGGCTTTTGTGGGCGCACTGGTTGGGGCGGTTGCCTTTTTGACAGGAGTCTTCATTGGTGTCACCGTGCCCACGATGGCTACGTCGATACTGCGGCGTGATGCCACAAAACTGTCGACCGACAAGTTGACTTGCTGGCCAATTTTTACGTGCTCGCGCGCACTGCGTGGTGCTGGTGTGGCCATGAGGCGAAGTGGCAAGTAACCGCGAACATCGCCGATTTTTACGTACACGCCATGTGCGGAATATTGATCGACAACACCTTTTACTTTGCTGCCCACCGGATACTTCTCGACGAATTCAAGAAACGGAGTGAGCTCGTTGATAGTTGCTGCTTTTGGTTTTGCAGAAAGTTTTGGCGCAGGAGTTTTTGCTGCTTGCGGTTTTGCTGCAGATGCTTGTGGCTTTGGTGCAGGAAGTTTTGCAGCAGGCGGCGGAGCTTTTGGAATGGGCATCGGCCTGTTTGCTTCGCGACTTGCCTTCTTCACCGACTTGGTTGCCGACGGACGCACCGGCAAGCGTTCGATAAACACCCAGCCAACGTTTGGAACAGGCTTGCCACCAATGAGGCGCCCAGCATCGAACAACCACGGGTACTGCTGATGAAACTCTTGATAACTGTCGTTGGACAAAATGCTTGCGCCAATTTTTTCGGCGATAGTAAGCACGAAACCATCGCCGCGACCCACTGCCCCAGCAGGTGGCGCAACCAGTTCGTTGTTGTTAATGGCGCTATTGAACTCGGAGGTTTCGCGCTTGTCGATGCGATGGCCAAACGTGGCGTCCACCACCACCGTGATTTTGGTGTTCGGAAACTCGTTCATAAACGACAGCACAGCTTCGTTTAACTGCTTCAGGCTGGGCGCGGTACGGCCTTCGGTCGCCACATTCGACCCATCCACCACCACATGCTTTGGCCCAGTTTTTGCCACGGGGACAGTCAACCAGCACGGGGACCCCTGCTCGGTGATGCCTTAGCCCGTACGCTCAATGCGTGCTTAGGGCTGTGTTTTTTGATTTCGGTGGGGTCATTTTGTCGAGCCCATTCGAGGCCTTCAACCACTACGAGGCCGCCCACGGCCTGCCGGCCAACTTCATCCGCTCGGTGAACTCGGTGAACCCCGACGACAACGCGTGGGCCAAATTGGAGCGCAGCGATATCTCGCCAATTGAATTTGATGAGGTGTTTGCGCGCGAAAGCGAAGCACTGGGGCACCGCGTGCCTGGTGCCGACGTGTTGGCCTTGTTGCACGGCGAAATTCGCCCCGACATGGTGAACGCACTAGACCGCATCAAAGAAGCCGGATACGTAATGGCGTGTTTGACAAACAATGTGTTGTCGGACCAGCCAGTTGCGGTTGATGATGCCGAGCGCCAACGCCAAGACGAACTGCGCGCCGTGCTTGCGCGATTTGATGAAGTGATTGAAAGCAGCAAAGTTGGCGTGCGCAAACCCGAACCACGGTTTTATGAAATTGCGTGTGCGGCAGTGAACGTGCAACCCGATGAGTGTGTGTTCTTAGATGACTTGGGAATTAACTTGAAGCCAGCTGCGGCGATGGGTATGCAGACGATCAAGGTTGCGAACAGCACGCAGGCGCTGACTGAGTTGTCACACGTGCTTGGCCTTGCCAGCATCCTCCCCCGCTAAGCCCCTTTCAACTCTTTCGCCCATTCAGCGAAGTGCTCTCTGAGCGCTCCAACTTCACTGCGATCAGAACTTCATCGACAGTACGTACACGTCAACAAAATCGCGAGCCTCAGCCCTATCAAAAAGTGCAAGCAATTTCCTGCCCGCTAATTCCATTGGGCTAAATACAGGTCCGATTGGCGTTTGGGCGACGGGAAACCTTGGTGCGACGTCAATGGCAAGGTCAACAATGAGTTCAGCCGAGCCAATTATGCGAACTCTGGCGAAGTCGTTCGAATGACCGAGCAACTCGTAGTCCCAATTCTGTTGCTGAATCGCGTCAAGAAGTTGACCTAAGGCAAGTGAAACGCTGACTTGACCAGGCGAACCAAAGAAATCTAAATCTTGAGTTGGTCTATTGGACAGGCCAGAAGCGAGGAGCGCTCCTCCACCTGCGAGCACAAACCCATGAGATGATTGAAGCGAGAAAAATAGCCGAGCGATCTCCTGCTGAAACCCGGAAAGCTCTGTCACTAAAACGCTGCATCAATCGTCACCTCCCAATGTGTGCGAATTGCTTGTGGAAGGACGATTTCCTGCCATAAATCGATGAGCAATGACCCATCAATGAATTTCAAAATGTCTTTAGGCGTGCCCTCACGAATAACGATTTCGTACAGCCGTGCACGTTGCCGACGAATACGGAGATCGAACTCTCTACCCGGATTCGACCAGTTGACGCTGAGAGGCAGTTGAACCGTTCTAAATGCAACAGCGGGGCTCAATTGCCATAACCGATTAGGAACATGAATCGGTCTCCCCCGTGGCATCTTTACTTCTGAGAACCTGATTCGATGCTGCAGCGTGAGTTCGTACCCAGCGACTGCCAGTAGACGTTCTGCCGTATCCAAGTTGGGAGACTTGCGGCCATGCTCGTAAGCAGAAAGCGTGGTTCGCGATGTGCCGCCCCTGTCGGCCATCTCCTGTTGGGTCAGTCCAGCCCCGATTCGAGCTTCTTCTATAAGGTTTCTAGCCATATTTAGAGCGTATCCGAACGGATACCTATTTAGTACTTGACAGCCAAAGCACGGGGTATGTCACAATTCTGAAGTCGGTTTCGGCCTTCCTCGCACACATGTGCCATATGCAAACTTTTACATCTGGAAGTGCTGTGGAAAACGAACCCGCAACGCGCAATGACTTGCGCATTCTTGCCACTCGTATCGACCGTCGCTTCGCAATGATCGATTCCCAATTCCCTGCGATTCGATTAGCAATAAAGGAAGAATCATTAAATCTCAAAGAGTCATTCCGCATGGAAATGTACAAATTTGCTGCTGCAGTAATTGGAACTGGAGTTGTCATATTGGGCCTTACAGGATTTTTCTCAAGGTAAATCGTCAGTACTGACCTACATCGAGAATTTTCTCGCTTACGCCAACAAATATTTAATGGAGATTTATGAGATCAGATGATTTCATGACACCAGCAACTAGAGCCGATATAAATGCAATTGTTGATGAGTTGAATCGTTATACAAAAGCCAAAGAAGCGCTAAAGCAAAAGATCAGCGATGTAGTCACATATACCATCCTTGCGTTCCTCAATCTCGCAGCGCTTTCGTTCTTGATTGTTGTAATTGTTACGAGTGCTAAAAAATGAGCGCCTTCGAGTCACCAGATAAATTCGATAGGCCCATGAGACGATCACAACGAATCTTGACGTTTATTGTGTTCGGCATTATGTTGCCATCGGTAATTGTCCTCAACGCGATTGGACTACTCCGCAAGTAGCTGGGATAGCAAACCGCTAGTGGCTGTGGACGTAATGGTGAGCAAGTGAGTCGCCGCCAAAATCGTTCGACAAGTCACGCCATACCGTGTGTATATGGTTCGTGCCGCGCTGAGTGTTGTCATACTCAACGAACAATCGCGAACCCTGCACGCGGTAATAATGCGGCTCGCCCTTATCTATTCCGCCGGCCCACAAAAATGACAAATCCTGGATCTTGTCTCCAGACAGCTTTTCCCATTCCCTATCGGCAACATCGTCTGACACTCGGTTGATGTACACCTTCAGCAACTCGCGCAAATCACTGTGCTGAGTGGCAGTCATTTCGCGAGCCGAAAGCCCCTTCGGCACCTGAGAAAACGACACGAGTTTTAAGTGCTCTTCGGTAATAGCCAGCTCGGCATCGGCCTTATTTTGAATGGCCTGAATGGCATCACCCAAAGCGCCATCGAACTGCTTGCGCCACACCATGGTCAACGGCAACGCAGTATCGCCCTCGGCCAAGACGCTTCTATTCGCACCAACCAAGTCGGTAGGCGGAATTGCACTCACCGTGGCGACACTGCGTTGATCAACCGACAACGAATGAATGAATTCGCGAGCCAAATCCTCAGCCGCAGCAAGTGGACGCAACAAGTGCGGCCCAAGCAACATGGAATTCGCTGGGTCGGCGCCAAAGAAACATGGCGTGGACGACACCACCACACCGTCAAGCAACGTGAAGTTCAGCGAGACGTGATGTCCACCAAACCTCCAGCCCCACGTATCGGTTTCAGATGGCGTTCCAAAAATAGACACCCAATACAACAGCGGGTCTCTTCCGCGTTCGCGTTCGAAACCAGCAACAAAGCCTTCTAGTCGGTCGAGCACATTTTCTAAACCCATGATGGTCGTCGTCGTTACATAACCGCCCTGCGACAACGCCGAA
Organism: Acidimicrobiales bacterium; assembly: GCA_030832455.1. Lineage (GTDB taxonomy): Bacteria > Actinomycetota > Acidimicrobiia > Acidimicrobiales > Ilumatobacteraceae > UBA3006. Next base: position 1,527 of record JAURJB010000057.1, on the reverse strand, counting down.
GCAAGCAGTTGATGCACGAGTCGATGCTGGGTAGAAGACATATTCGCAAGCGGCAAACCACCGTGATCGGTTGGCGTATAGAACCATTTCACACGCTCCTGCGCATTAGCAAAATCGAGGAACCCTGAAGCGCGCTGAGTTGCGTCAAAACTGGAAAGCAGGCGCTGTGCCGATTCGATCATGTGTCGTGACATTGCGTACCCCTACTCGCCAGGTTTGTGCAGGCCGAAAATGACTTCAGGATCACGAGGGTCCCACGTATTTAAGAACTGCGACTTCGCACCAACCCTACGTGTTCGATCGAGCAGGTTCTTGGCAAGTGCAAGCTGCGAGCGTTGAAACACTTCAAGCGCTTCAGGCACAGAATCGTATTTTTCTAATGCTTCGGCAAGTGCCCAGCCGTCGGCAGCTGCTTTGGCAGTACCGGCTGCAGCATGAGGACGAGCAACAATTGCTCCGTCGCCAATGAGGCACACACGTCCGAATGCCATTTGATCAATATCAATGTCGTAGACAACCTGAATAAATGGTTCCACTGTTTTCAATACCAAATCGCTTAACAGTTTTGGCAAATTAGCAACAGCCATTGCCTTCATACTGGCAATATTGCTTTCGCTTACATAACCAGGTGGAATCGATACATCACGAAGAGTTCCATTTTTATCGGTCATCAACGAGTTGAATTCTTCACCTACTGCATAGTTGCAGTACCACACGAAGTTGATGAGGCGATTTCCCGGAGTTACTCGCCCATCATGGTCTGGAATTGGATACACCAAAATGTGCGAGTGCGGATACACGAAATAGGTAATTGCACTTCCCAATCGCTCCACCATTTCGGCGGACAATTGCGACTCGGGCACCATTCCACGCCACGCGACATAGCCCGAATACTCAGACTTGCAAGACGGAATCAACTTGCTTCGCGCTGATGAACCAATGCCGTCCGCAGCAACAAGCAGATCGGATGTGACGTTGCGACCATCCTTAAAATTCACCGTTACCGATTCTGAGGTTTGACTGAAGTCCATCATTTCGGAACCAAGGTGATACTCCTGCATTCCAAAATGATCCAACGTTGAGGCATACACCGTGTTCCACGAACTGAACAAGTAGTTATGCGCTGCTTCGTACCTCACGTTGCTGTCTGCATCCAGATACACAATCTTGCTGGTGGCAACTGAAATTTTTGTTAAGTCCACTCCCGCACGAGACTGCAAGTAGCGATATGTCGCTGGCAAAAACCCAATTCCTGCGCCGCGTTGTTCCAGCCGAACCGCAGAGCGTTCATACACCGAGACGTCGTAGCCAAGGTCGCGCAATAAGCAGGCAGCAGTTAGCCCGCCCAACGACCCCCCGACTATGGAAACTTTCATTCTGCAGAGCCTAAATGACTGACCGCATACCACCTGCTACCGTTTCCCTTGGGGAAACTTCACAACTATCAAGGGGAAAATATGGGAATCAAAGTCGCAAAATTTCGTGACGTAGCTAACGGCCTTCAACCAGGTCAGTTTGCAATTGGAG
>JAURJB010000056.1 GCA_030832455.1 Acidimicrobiales bacterium | reverse complement strand
GAATTGGCGGACTCTTGCGCTACGGAATTCCAGAGTTCAAGATGGAAAAGAAGTATTTGGATCGTCGTATTGAGCAAATGCGCGAAGAAGGTACAGAGTTCAGGGTTAACGCAGCTGTTGGCGAAAATGTTGACATTGAAGTCCTTGTTGCATCACACGATGCAGTGGTGCTGGCATGTGGCTCAACGATTGGGCGTGATCTGCCTGTACCAGGACGCGAGCTTCGGGGAATTCATCAAGCAATGGAGTACTTGCCATTTGCTAACAAAGTTCAGCAGGGTGACATTGCCGATTCACCAATTGATGCCAACGGTAAACACGTGGTCATTATCGGTGGTGGCGATACCGGTGCGGACTGCTTAGGCACTGCAATTCGTCAGGGTGCTGCATCAATTACACAACTCGAGATCATGCCGATGCCTCCAACTGAGCGCGCAAGCACCAACCCATGGCCGCAATGGAGTTTGATTTATCGAACATCGTCTGCACATGAAGAAGGTGGCGAGCGAATGTTCAGCGTGAACACTGAGCGATTTGTTGATGACGGCAATGGCAACGTGAAAGCCCTCGTGATCAACGAAGTGCAGATGGTTGATGGCAAGTTTGAAACGATTGCTGGAACAGCACGTGAGATTCCTGCCGACCTGGTGTTCCTTGCACTTGGGTTTATCGGGCCTGAAACAGGATCATGGATTGAACAACTTGGGGTCAACCTTGATGCTCGCGGCAATATCGCACGAGCAGATAACTACGCAACAAATATCCCTTCTGTGTTTGTTGCAGGAGACATGGGTAGAGGTCAGAGCCTGATTGTGTGGGCAATTGCTGAAGGGCGTGCGTGTGCGTCTGCGGTGGATGAATATTTGATGGGTGAGACATCTCTTCCATCGCCTATTGCCTCAACTGCCCGCCCTCTGGTGTGATCATCAATTACTCTGATGGGCAATGAGATTTCCACATAAAGCCGTATTCCATGCAACGGCAGTTCTTGCCGCGGTTGCAGTTCTTGCCGCCTGTAGCACCGATGTCTCGGGCACGGCAACAACGGTGGTTGCTGTGGAGTCCACCAATTTTCAAACTATTCCACCAGTCAGTCCAACCACGGTTCCGGTTACCACGACATTGCCAATCGGCGCAGTTGGTGTAGAGCAGTCGTACTCCGTTCGTCCTGGCGACTCACCAAGTTTGGTCGCGACACTGTTTGGTCTCACCATGTCTGAGCTGTTGATGTACAACGGCCTTGTTGCTTCTGGACAGTTCCCATTCCCCGGTTCAATTCTCAAGATTCCTCCTTCGGCAATGGTGCTGAACCCTGTGATCACGGTTGCCCCCGATGTGGCAGCAGGGCCAGCAGTTGCCGGTTGTGATGCACGCCCCGCAGGCACATATCAAATTGCTGCAGGCGATTCGGTTTATGTCATTCGCAAGAAGTTCTGTGTATCCCTCGCTGCGTTACTTGCTGCAAACAACTGGCCAAGTCAGAGTGTCAATATTCGACCAGGACAGATCATCAACATTCCTGCGTCAGGCTCGTAGCAAACGTTTAGTGGGCAGTATTGCGACGACGTCGAGAATGGCGTTCAATCGCCAGATCAATGAGTTCATCGAGTAGCTCGCCGTATGAAAGTCCCGATGCTTGCCAGAGTTTTGGATACATCGAAATCGGTGTAAAGCCAGGAATGGTGTTGATTTCGTTGCACAAAAATCCTCGACCATTTTTCTCGTAGAAGAAGTCAACGCGCGCCATTCCTTCGGCTCGCAATGTGTGGAAGACAACGATCGCAAGTTTTTGTACTGCTTCGATTTCGTCAGCGGTGAGGTCTGCTGGGACGAGCAGCTGTGCTCCGTCGGTGATGTACTTATCTTCATAATCGTAAAACTCGTTGCCAGGAATGATTTCGCCTGGGATCGATGCGCGAGCTACGTCGTTTCCAAGAACAGCAACTTCGATTTCACGACCCGAAATGGCTTCTTCAATCAGGATCCATTCGTCGTACTGCAACGCATGTTGCGCCGCCGCCTTTAGTTCATGTGTATTCTTTGCCTTTGATACTCCGACAGAAGAGCCCATGTTCGCTGGTTTGACGAACGACGGCAAGCCAAGCGTGTCAATCGCATGTTGCAGGGATGCGTCATTGACATGAGGTTCACGGAGCGAAACATAATTTGGCTGTGGAATTGAGTTGGCATGCAACACTTGCTTAGCTACACCTTTGTCCATGGCAACTGCACTACCCAGTACACCGGTTCCAACAAATGCGATGTTGGCTAATTCGAGCAGACCCTGCACCGTTCCATCTTCACCAAGTGGGCCATGGAGCAGAGGGAATACCACTGTTTGTGTGTTGTCACGGGCGTTTCCAACAATTATTGAAATAGATGTTGGTTCACCTTCGGTTGACAGCTTTGGCCCAACATGTTCTGGTCCACGTTTGAGGTCGGCCATTGCTTGTGTGGCCAAATTCCACTGACCTTCACGAGTGATCCCGATTGCGCTAATGCGATACTTCTGTGGATCTAGAGCGCGAAGTACATGCGCTGCGGTGACGCAGCTGACATCGTGTTCGGCGGATTCACCGCCAAACAACACGATTACATGTGTTGAAGTTTGTGCAGTCACTATGAAACACGGTACTCGGTAATAATCAGTATTCTCGGTGCATGCGCTTTATGGCTGCCGATGTGGCGAATGCAACCGGAGGTGCGCTGGTTGGACAAAATGCCCACCTATCTGGTGCCAGTTTTGATTCGCGCACCATCACGCCAGGACAGTTGTTCATTCCAATAGTTGCCGAACGAGATGGGCACGAATTCATTGAAGGAGCAGTCAAGTCTGGCGCAGGTGCATATCTCACTCAACGTGACCCAGTCGGCCGCACTGCAATTGTTGTTGAAGACACGTTGTCTGCTTTGCTCAAACTCGGGGTTTGGGCGCGCGCTCGTCTTGAGTCGGCGGTTGATGGAAGGGTTATTGGAATTACGGGATCAGTCGGCAAAACGTCGACAAAGGATTTCATTGCCGCTGCATTGTCGAGTGAGCTCGTAGTTTCGGCCAGTGAGCGTTCGTTCAACAATGATCAAGGATTACCAATCACACTGCTGAACGCGGCAGACAACTCGCAGGTGCTCGTATTAGAAATGGGAATGCGTGGTTTTGGAGAGATCACTCGATTGTGTTCAATTGGTCGCCCTGCAATTGGAGTGGTTACCGCGGTTGCAGCGGCTCATACCGAACGCGTAGGTGGTATTGAAGGTGTGGCAAAAGCAAAAGCAGAAATGGTGCAAGCGCTTCCGAGTTCTGGATACGCGATCCTGAACGCAGATGATGAACGTGTACGCAACATGCGCAGTGTGACACAAGCGCAGGTGTTGACGTACGGCGTTCATGAAAGCGCCGATATTCGAATCATCACCTGCGAACTTGATGAGATGGCGCGTGCTTCGGTGACTGCAAGTACACCGTGGGGAAAGGTGTCGTGGGCAATGTCGATTCCCGGTGCCCATATGGCGTTGAATGCTGCTGCGGCGATCGCCGTATCTGGTGTGTGTGGTGTGAGTATTCACAGCGCAGCAGCGGCATTAGAACAAAGTTTTGTGTCACCAATGCGCATGCAGGTGATTACGACAGATGATGGAATGACGATCATTAACGATGCGTATAATGCCAACCCTGCTTCCATGCGCGCTGCGCTTGACACCTTGGTGGGGATGAAGGCATCACGCCATGTAGTGGTTGCTGGTCAGATGGCAGAACTGGCAAATTCTTCGGCTGAGCACGGGGCAATCGTTGAATATGCGCGGAGCAAGAAGATCGAGTTCATCGCTTGTGAAACTGAAAACTATGCAACCCCATCGTTTTCGATTGATGATGTTGTAAAGGTTGTGCGTAACGGTGGATCCGATGTTGCCGTACTGGTCAAAGGATCGCGCGTGGCTCAACTTGAGCGCGTGGTGTCCCTACTTTCTGATTGAAAAACCACGTTTTGCGTCAAGCGCAGAAACGTTGCACCACCAGGCGAGAAAGAGCGCCCATGCTGCTCCAAAGAGCAACAACCAGCGTGCTCCGTATTGATCGACAACTGGCCCAAAGGCCATGTTGCCGAGTGGAACAGTTCCACCAAAGGCCATGAACCACAGCGACATCACTCGACCACGAACTTCTGGTGTTAATCGACTCTGCACCACGATTGACATTGCCGTTGTTGTGAAGAAGTAGGCAAACCCAAGAATAAATCCAAAAACAAATGCAGGTACAGGTGATCGCGACACTGCAAACAGCACCATGCTGATAGCGAATCCAACGAAGCCATACTGCACGAGCTTGCGTTGATCGCGGTGCGCAAACTTTGTTCCAATTGCTAATCCACCGAGTGCTGCACCAAGGCCCCAGGTTGCATACAGCCACTTATACATTGCGCCGTCTTCGGCGATGCCAAAGTTCACGTCAGCAACTGCTGGGAAGAGACCAACGTAGGGAAGAGAAAACAGCGAGAACGTGGCAAGTGTGAGGAGCAATCGGCTTACGCCGGAAATCTCTCTGGCAAGAGAAATGCCGCTCGTAAAGCGACGCCACCCTTGTGTGGTGTCGGGGGTAAACGACGGAATGTTGACTTTGAGTAATGCAAAAATAACAAACAGATAAGTGGCTGCATTCATAAAGAAGAATCCAGCAGTTGTAACCCCAACTTGAGATAGCACAGCAACAATGATCGGGCCAACTACGCGCGAGCCATTAATCACCACACTGTTGAGCGACAGGGCACCTGGCAGATCTTCAGGGCGAACGAGTGATGGCAGCATTGCCGACCAGGCAGGTGCATTGAGGGCATTGCCGATACCTACGCCAAGAGCAGCAAGAAAGATCAAGACGAACTGCGGTTCACCAAGGGCAAGCATTGCGAGAGCGATGGAAAATGCAAGTTGTACACACTGCATCGAAATGAGCCATCGTCGTCGGTCGAATTTGTCGGCAAGTACTCCAGCGATGATGGAGAGGAATAGCAGTGGCCCGAGTTGGGCAAAAATCATGATTCCTACAAGTGATGCTTTGCCGGTGCGGTGATACACGTAGGCGGGTAGAACCACATTTTGCATCCACGTGCCGATATTTGAAGCAAATGAACCCGACCACACCAAGCGAAAGTCGCGAGATGCAAGCGCAGCCTGAACGGAGCCTGGCTTGTGTGGATTAGGCGGGTCGGGATCGAGTGTAAGGTCGGACATGTGGAGCACGATCACGTTACAACGCACCGTCTAGAAGATTCATCACTGGGTACGAAGTCACAGCAATCATTCTGTGAATCGCCGCGAGGGATTTTTAGCGAGTGCCCTCACTGTGGATCAAACTTGTATCCCGAACATGCACATTTTCGGTGCACATCGTGCGGCTGGCGCGATTCGTGTTGCGACTAGTTGGCTAGTGCGGTAATCGGGTCAACATAGGTGCCCTGAAGTTCGCTCGCAACAGGTTGATTGGTGAAGCTGCCATTTGCTGTGTTCAAGCCATGGCGAAGTGGTTCGCTGTTCTCAATCGCAAAACGGACACCGTGGCGTGCAATCTCTAATTGGTAGGGCAGTGTCGCGTTGGTGAGCGCGTACGTGCTGGTGTTTGGAACTGCACCCGGCATATTGCCAACGGCATAGTGCACCACACCGTGTTGAACATAGACAGGGTCAACATGTGACGTTTCGCGAGTTGTGGCGATACAGCCACCCTGGTCAACTGCAACGTCAACGATGACAGATCCTGGTTTCATTGACTTCACCATGTCTTCGGAGACAACGATCGGCGCTCGAGCACCGGCAACCAGGACTGCTCCAACAACTAGGTCGGCATCAACAAGTGCGCGCTCAATTGATCCGCGGTTTGAGGCCAATGTTGTGGTGCGTCCAACACATATTTGGTCGAGGTGGCGCAAACGGTCGAGGTTTTTATCAAGGATAGTTACGCTGGCGAGCATCCCCGCAGCGATCCAGGCGGCGTTGTAACCAACATTGCCTGCTCCAATTACCACAACGTTTGCAGGACGAACTCCTGGTGCGCCGCCCATGAGAACTCCGCGACCACCTTGTGGTCGTTCGAGAAAACGTGCACCCGCTTGTGTTGCCAATCGACCAGCAATTTCACTCATTGGTGCTAACAGTGGCAGTGAACCGTCACTGAGTTGCACTGTCTCGTAGGCAATTGCAGTTGTTCGTGCCTTAAGCAATGCGGCGGCAACTTGTGGATATGCAGACAAATGCAAATAGGTGAACAGAGTGAGGTCTGCACGGAGAAATTGAAACTCCTCCTCTTTGGGTTCCTTCACCTTGATCACCATGGCTTGAGCCCAGGCGTCGGCTGCGGTGGGGACGATCGTTGCTCCAGCGGCCACGAAGTCGGAGTCGGGTATGGAGGCGGCATCGCCAGCTCCTGTTTCGACATAAACATTGATGCCCAATCGTTCAAACTCGCGAACGCCATCAGGTGTGATCGACACCCGGCCTTCCATCGTCTTCACTTCCTTAGGGACACCTACTGTTTTGATTGCTTGAGCGCCGTTGCTGTTAGCCATGCTCTATGTCTAGCCGAATGGGTAGTCTTAGGTCATGAAATCGATTAATAACTACATCAATGGCAAAGAAGTTCCAGCGCGTGATGGTCGTACCACCTCTGTAATCAATCCGGTGACGGGTCAGCAATATGCAACTGCTGCCCTGTCTGGTGTTCAAGATATTGATGATGCAATGCAGGCCGCTGCAAAGGCTGCTGAGTCTTGGAAGAACACCACTCCAGCAGTGCGTCAAAAGGCGATCAATGACATTGCTGACGTGATGGAAAAGAACATGACTGAGTTGATCGAAGCCGAAATCGAAAATACCGGTAAACCGCGTGCGATCACCTTCAGCGAAGAGGTGCCACCGATGATGGATCAGATTCGCTTCTTTGCTGGTGCAGCCCGAATGCTTGAAGGCAAGAGTGCAGCGGAATACGTTCCTAACTTCACCTCATATATCCGTCGCGAACCAATCGGCGTGTGTGCTCAAGTTGCTCCGTGGAACTACCCGCTCATGATGGGTGTATGGAAGTTCATTCCAGCAATTGCCGCGGGAAACACCACCGTATTGAAGCCAAGCGATACAACGCCAGCATCAACTGCATTGGTTGCCAAGATCATTGGCGACATCCTTCCTCCTGGTGTGCTCAACGTGGTGTGTGGCGATCGCGATACAGGACGCGCAATGGTCGACCATGATGTTCCGGGAATGGTGTCGGTCACTGGCTCGGTGCGCGCTGGTATGGAAGTTGCCGCAGGAGCGTCAAAGACATTGAAGCGTTTGCATCTCGAACTTGGTGGCAAAGCGCCAGTCATCATTTTTGACGATGCAGATATTGAAAACGCAGTGGGCGGAGCGATTTTGGGGAATTTTTATTCCTCGGGGCAGGTCTGTTCAAACGGGACGCGTGTATTCGTGCACGAGGCGATCAAAGAAAAATTCCTAGAGCGATTGAGCGCACGTTT
>JAURJB010000055.1 GCA_030832455.1 Acidimicrobiales bacterium | reverse complement strand
TGGATCCCACTCACCAGCGACGGTCAACTCGATCTATCAAATCTTGACTCACTACTCAAAGACGTCAAGGTGCTTTCGTTTACGTCAATGTCAAACGTGTTGGGCACCATCAACCCCGTTCAACAACTCTGCACCGCAGCACACAAGGCAGGCGCTATTGCCATAGTTGATGGCTGCCAATCGGTTCCACACCAACCAACCGACGTTCAAGCATGGGATGCCGACTTTGTTGCCTTTAGCTCGCACAAAATGTGCGGTCCATCGGGCGTTGGTGTGTTGTGGGGCCGCGAAGCACTTCTTGAAGCACTTCCGCCACTGCTTGGTGGAGGCAACATGATTGCTGATGTTCGACTTGATGGCTTCACCACTGCAGAGTTGCCAGCAAAGTTTGAGGCCGGAACTCCTGCAATTGCCGAAGTGATTGCACTTGGCGCTGCGGTGAAGTATCTCGACAATTTGGGTATGGCCAACATTCGTCGCCACGAGATCGAACTCAGCACCTACGTGCTCAACATGTTGAACGACCGTTTCGGTGACGGCATCACCATCCATGGCCCGTCCAACCCCGAGCTTCGTGGTGCGACATTTTCATTTGCATTCCGCGATATCCACCCACACGATCTCAGCCAAGTGCTCGATCAGTCAAATGTGTGCGTTCGCGCAGGCCACCATTGTGCGAAGCCATTGATGCGGATCTTGGGAGCCAACGCCACCGCCCGTGCAAGCTTTTACCTCTATAACACCCACCAAGAGGCCGACGTATTGGCCGACGCCCTTGACAGTGCGTCAGATATCTTCTGAGTAGACCAAGGAGCACACATGGCCGGACTCGAAGATCTCTACCGCGAAATCATCCTTGATCATTACCGCACCCCGCGAAATCGTGGCGAGCTTGATCCACCAGCAGTCAGCGCAGAAGGCCACAACCCACTCTGTGGAGATGAGATTCGCATCTTTGTTGATGTTCGTGATGGCATCGTGACCGACGTTCGCTTCAACGGTTCGGGATGTTCGATCAGTCAAAGTTCGGCATCAATGATGACGTCTGCAATTAAAGGCAAACCGATTGCTCAAGTCAAGGCGATTGTCAAGAAGTTCAAATCGATGATGACGGTTGACGAAGACGAATCACCAGTTGATGAAACACTCAACCTTGGTGATCTCGAGGCACTTCAAGGTGTTGTCAAGTTTCCCGTGCGCATTAAGTGCGCAACACTTGGCTGGAACACTCTGCTTGACGCATTGAACACTGCTGGTCAATAACTGCAATTATCCAACAAGGTTTGGCGCAGTTTTACCCGCAAGTACAGCAAGTGAATTCGTTGCTGCAGTATTTGCCATCGCCGTACGCGTTTCGACTGTTGCCGAACCAAGATGCGGAATCAATACCGCGTTGTCTAGGCCAAGCAATCCTTCGTGCACCTTGGGCTCGTGCTCAAACACATCAAGGCCAGCCCCCGCGATCACATTGTGCTTCAATGCATCGACCAAAGCTGCTTCGTCAACAACTGGGCCGCGCGCAGTATTGATGAGATAAGCAGACTTTTTCATCTTCCCTATTGTTTCTGCATTCATCAAGTGATGTGTCTCTGGCGAATATGGGCAATGCAGCGAAACAACATCGCTTGTCGCCAGCAACTCGTCCATTGACATGTGCTTGGCGTCAAGTTCTTTGGCCGTTGCAGCATCGAGTGGTGAGCGCTTGGTGTAGGCAATGGTCATTCCGAATGCCTTTGCGCGTCGCGCAACTGCTGCCCCAATCAGCCCCATGCCAACAATGCCCAGTTGTCTTCCCTGGATTCCTAAGCCAAGCATGTAAAACATGCCCCATTGCCATGGATCTTGCTTACGAATAACGCGCTCGCCCTCGGCCAATCGGCGCGTTGACATCAAGATAAGTGCCATTGCAATATCTGCGGTTGCCTCGGTCAACACACCCGGCGTATTGGTCACGAGCACATTGCGCTCTTTACACGCGGGAACATCGATGTTGTTGTAACCAACAGCGACGTTAGAAACCACCTGCAGTTGCGGACCTGCTGCATCAAGCAACTCGGCATCAACCTTCTCGGTCAGTAGCGAGACAATCGCATCTGCACCCTTTACGCGCTTCAACAACTCTTCACGTGTAATCGCTACTGGCTCATCCCACGAAACAACATCGTGCTCAGCGCGCAATCGCTCAACTGCAATTGCCGGAATTTTGCCTGTGATTACTACGCGAGCCATTGTTATTGCGCGATCCAGTTTCCTAGCAAGTCCATACCTTCTCTGATGTCTTCTTTGTTGATTCCCGAGAAGGCAAAACGAACATAGTTGCGATTTTCTCCTGGCTGCGGACGACCAAAGTGTCTGCGCGTACAAAACGATACTCCCGTTGCATGCAACGCCTGCTCGGCAAACTCCGCCAAGTCGTCAATGCCCTTGCGTTCCATCGCTTCGGTGACATCGGGGAACAAATAAAACGCAGCTTCTGGAGAGTGGCAACTTACGCCCGGCATTGCATTCAACATGCTGACCGCTACATCGCGTCGCTCTTTTAATGTGTTCAGCATCTTCGGAATTGCTGACTGATCACCGCGCACACCTTCAACACCGCCATATTGCACGAAGTGTGTGGTGCATGATTCGTCATTTGTATTCAGTTTTGCGATTTGGTTTGCAAGCTCAGTTGGAGCAATTGCCGCACCTAAGCGCCAACCAGTCATCGCAAACTTCTTCGAGAAGGTGTACAAAATGACGGTGCGCTCGAGCATGCCCGGAAGCGACGCAATGGACTTTGATGTTCCCGAGTAACGCATTTCAAAATATGCTTCGTCTGACATCACCCACAGGTTGTGCTTAATGGCAATCTCGGCGATTGCCTCGCGCTCGGCATCAGTTGACTCTGCACCAATTGGGTTCTGTAAGTCATTATAAATAATCGCTTTGGTCTTAGAAGTAATTTGCGACTTCAAGTGGTCAAGATCAATATTGAAACCAGTTGACGACGGGATGTAGCGATACGACTTAGCTACTCCACCGAAGTACTCAATCTGACTTTCATAAATTGGATAGCCAGGGTTTGGATACAACACTTCATCGCCTGGATTCATCACTGTTTGAATGAACTTGGTGATTACTGGCTTGCCGCCAGGTTGAACAACAACATTGCTCGGAGCAAATGAAAGTCCGCGACGACTACCAACGTCATCAGCAAGGGCTTCGCGCAATTGTGGAATTCCTGCAGCAGGGCAATACCCCGTCTTGCCATCAACGATTGCTTTGTTCATTGCATCAACAACATTTTGCGGTGTCGCAATGTTTAAGTCGCCAAGGTGAAACGGAAAAATACGATTTCCTTTTGCGCCCCATTCGGCCGCTGCAAGTGAAACTGCAAAAGCGGTCTCGGTTCCGAGTCGCTCCAAACGTTCTGCAAGTGCCATGGCCTTATCCCCTCAGTAATACACATCTGATATATGACACTCTTTACATTACATAAAGTTGAGACTCCGAAAATTTGGGTCCTCAGAATGCGCTAGTCAGCCAATAATGCCTCAGGAGACGGCGCAACTGCAGGGTTTCGCATGGTGAGCCATACCCCGGTGAGGGCGACGGCCAACGCGATTAGCGCAAATGGGCTCAACCGTTCACCAAACAAGATCGCACTCTCGATAGCGCTGAGTGCGGGAGTGAGAAAGAACAAACTGCTGACACGGGCGGCCGAATGACGCGAGATGAGCAGCATCATCAGCATTACCGCTGCAATGGAGAGCACGAGCACCGACCACAGCAAGGCAAGCACTAATTCTGCATTGATATTGAACTCCCAATCCTCAAACACGCTTGATGCAACAAGCAGCACCACACCTGCAGACACATATTGCGCAGCAGTGCCCGTGACGAGCGGCATGTCCTTACCTCGCGCACGTTGCACCAATGTGCCTGTCGACATTCCTGCGATTGAAATCACCATTGCCCACAACGCAGGTGCCGTGACATCTCCAATACCGTCGCGAACTTTGTCAATCACTACGACAACCACACCAGTGATTCCGAGTGCAACGCCCACCCATTGGCTACGTCGTAAGCGTTCTTTCAAAATGAACCGACCAGCAACCGAAGTGACAACGGGATGCAGCCCCGCAATTAATGCGCTGAGTCCAGATGGAAGCCCGCGCTTAATCGCAATAAACACACCGCCTAAATACACCGCGTGCATACACGTGCCCACAATTGCCGAAGTGGACCACATCCGTTTATCAAGTTTTGGCGCTCGGACCAGTTTTGCAATCACATACAGCAAAACTGCTGCCGTCAACATTCGTACCGTCAAAAACGACAGCGGTCCCGCATTATTTGTGCTGTACCGAGCAACAACAAAACCTGTGCTCCAAAGTGCGACAAATATCCACGGAGCAAGCCGTTCAAACAACGTGCCGTTACTACTCATGCAGGATTATGAATGGATGGTGTTTTCCACCACGAACATACGACGTCGACCAGAAACGTTTGCCAACGAATCAGCAACAACAGACTTGCCAATTTCGCTTGCATAAGCAGCCTCGAAATCGGATTGTGTATCGAACCACAGCTCCGACACGCCATCTGGATCGCCATCAGTCGGGTTTTCCACCAAGTTGAATACGCCTTTACGCAGGTTTGGCAACTGCTTTGCCAACGGCGCATGCTGCTTCAACCACCAATCGGCAAACTGCTCATGCGTTGCACCTTCTGCGCGAGTGAGCAAGATGATCGCTTTGAAACTCATGATGGCTTCTTGGTGCGAGCGAACGGACGACCACCAACTGCCAATGCAACGCTGACCACAATTTCGTGAGCCATTGGTGCATCACCGATGCAAATTTCAATCGAGTCCATTTCATTGAACGACCAGATGTCGTCTTTGTTCGTAATTGGGATAGTCAATGAAGCCCCTGGGCCCGCAACCTTCTTCGTCGAAGGAATGATGTCGTCACCCTTAATCACTACTTTGCGCACAGGCGCACCAAAACGTGGGTGTATCAGTGCTGCCGCATGCTCAATTTCGCCTGCAGTTCCCACAATTGCACCCTTGCCATAAGCGGTTACTTCACTTGCCTCTACACCAAGTGCCGCAAGCGCACGTTCGGCCAGCAAGCCCGAAATCTCTGCCCCCATTGCTTCCAAGATGATGAGGTCTTTATGACGCTTGCCCACGAGTGGGTTATCAATAACCGCACTGGCAACCGCCTTGCGAACGATGCGGCCTGTTGGCTCGCCAAGTTCGGCCTGAACGTCTTCACACGTGGTGACTATTTTGCGAATTTCCATGCACTGAAACTAGTCGCTTGCACGTGAGTAACCCCATTTCGACCAGTTGGTTCGCTTACTGTTGAAGTAACGGCTTCGGTTCCGAAGTAGTTACATCTACAAGGAGAAAATCAATGGAAGTAGTAATGCTCGTAGGCAGAATTTTGTTTGCCTTCATGTTCGTAATGAGCGGACTCAATCATCTCACCAAAGCTGAAGCAATGGCGGGATACGCCGCATACAAGAAGGTTCCAGCACCTAAGTTGGCCAACCTTCTTTCTGGTGTGCTCATGATCCTCGGTGGTCTTTCAGTAATCCTTGGTGTTTACGCAGACCTCGGAGCATTGGTATTGGCAATCTTGCTCGTTGCAATGGCACTGAAGATGCACGACTTCTGGAACGCACAGGGCGAAGCTAAGCAGCCAGAAATGATCGGCTTCCTGAAGAACATCTCAATGGCCGGTGGCGCATTGTTCTTATTTGCAGTTGCTGCAATGCAGGACTCAAACATTGGACCAGCATTGACCGAAAGCCTCTGGTCAATCGCTCCATAACTAATCGCGGCTATGCCGCAAGCGAATTCGAAAAGGGCGGCCCATACGGGTCGCCCTTTTTTCGCTCAATAACCCAAGTATCCTTTACAGATGTTGAGGAAAATCTCCGCACTAGTAGTCCTGGGTGCCATCTCGGCCCTGTTTTCTACTTTGCTTAATGTTTCCTCCGTTTCTGCCCACAACACTTTTAGTGAGAGCACGCCAGGCGACGGCCAGGTGCTATCGGTGGCACCAACAACATGGTCTATCGTCTTTGAAAATTCCGTTCCACTCAATTCGGCATCGGGAGTAGTCACCAACGGCGATGGAACTCGCACCACGCTTTCCACACCGCGTCATGGTGCTACCGAGAATGTCATCATTTTTGATTTACCAGCTGGACTTTCTGGTGAAATATCAACTCGCTGGCGACTCGTTGGCGTAGACGGGCATGTCATTTCAGGTCGAGTGAAATTCTCTGCCCAACAAGATGCCCAACCTCAAATTTTATTTGCCGCACCAACTATTACTCCTACCTTTGAACCAGAGTCTGAGGCGCAAGCCACCTCTGAAGAAGTTCGTACCGCCCTGCGCTTCACCAACTTCACTGCCATGGTCATTCTTGGCGGACTTTTGTTTGTCGAAATCTTTATTGCGGCAGGTGCACTATTCACTCAACGCGGCAAGTTAATGGCTCTCCTTTCAGCAGGTTTTCTTGCAATTATCCCAATCACACAGTTTTTTACTTTTTCAAGCGACATCAACTTTGAACAGAAAGGAATGCTCACTGCCGCAGGTGAAGCAATCGGTTTGACGGCTGGTGGCATGCACCTGATTCGCGCAATCTCTGGTCTGCTCATCACGTTGATCGTGCTTAGCGTTCTCAGGTTACGACAACTTGAAAAACATCACTTGGTGTTAATCGGAGCAACCAGTGTGATGTACCTCATATCACTTGCATATGTCGGTCATTCCCGCTCACAGGCTTTGCCGTGGCTAGGCATCCCTACAGACGTACTTCACACTGCATCAATTTCTGTTTGGCTTGGCGGACTCATCGCAATAGTTTTCGTTTTGTTACCGATGATCGATCCCGAAGAGGGCTTACGAACATTCTCGCGATTCAGCTACATTGCAAAACGTGCAGTGACACTCATTGTGATCACAGGATCTATCCAATCATTGCGTCTACATGGAAATCCCATTTCTCTCCTTTCAAATAGCCACGGACTCTTACTCCTGCTCAAAATCTCACTTGTTGGCATCATGCTGCGGCTCGCATACGGAAATGAACGAATTGTCCAGCGCTTTCAGGTTTCCTCGTCGGGCTCCCTTACCCAATCTCGCGACAGACTCCGACGCGCCTCCATCACCGAACTGCTCATTGGCCTCATCGTCATTTTGGTTACCGCAATCCTTGTAAATGTGACTCCTGGCTGACGACCTGCAATTTTTCCCAACGAGTGTTACCTTCTTTTAGAACCCAAGGAGTATCTATGAAACGTGGACTCATTTCTCTTGTCCTAATCGCAACCGCCGTGTTGTCAGCCTGTGGCCAATCTTCCACAGATGATTCGGCAGATTTCAACGACGCCGATGTGATGTTTGCGCAAATGATGATCCCTCACCATGAGCAGGCAATTGAAATGGCAGAAATTGCCCTTGATCCAGCATCGGGTGCAAGTGCTGCAATTCAAGATCTTGCGATCAGGATCAGAGATGCTCAGGATCCTGAAATTGCGTTGATGAAGAGTTTTCTGACTGCTTGGGGTGCTCCCGTTACTCCAGAAGA
>JAURJB010000054.1 GCA_030832455.1 Acidimicrobiales bacterium | reverse complement strand
ATCTGCTGCAGAGACGCAACTTGAGTCGCTAAGTGGCCAGTGAAGTGTTTTCTCAGTCAACACTGCGATTATCCACCATGTTGCATCGCGACCTTGAGCATTACCTCGCCGTCGTCCGTGCGCTCCGCCATTTGCTCCTGTCCATGTAAGCCATGCAAGTGCGTCATCAGTTGTCAACAATGCGAGCCGCACGTGGTGAGTTTCAAGATGAGCGAGTGCGTCAAACACCGATCCATCGACACACGCCATGTTTAATTGACCGTTGGATTGTGATGTCCAGCCTTGTGCAAGCAGATGGACTGCAGCCTCAACTTCTGCATCGTGTACCAAGGCTGTTGAGGGTTCGGCAATATCGACAACAGGGCCCATTGCTGGCAGTTGCGGTGATGGAAACCTTGCTTGGTTGTCGTGATACTCGGCCAATGCGTACGCAGATTCACATGCCAACAATCGGCATGGCGATTCGAGAGCTGGGAAGAGTTCGCCATCAACGTGTTGGCCGCGGATAGCGCATTCATACGCAATAAACGTGGTGATGGGGGATGGCTCAAGAAGCGGGGCGAGTTCTGCCCACTCATGATGCTGAGCGATCACTTCGGTAAGTGGTCCCAATGTGAATCGGCCTGCATCTTCGTCAACAACTTGCACGGCAATTTCTGCTGGAGCAAGAAGGGCTAGGCGGTATTCGGCAAGCGTTGATGCGGGCCACACTTGTCGGCCGTTAGCTACTGCGGCTTTGCATGCATCGCGCAGACCAAGCAGGTCGTGCCAACTGCGCGTTTCGCAGTAGTCATCGATCAAGCGAACCAGTCCATCGAGATCTGCTCGATTGATGAGGTCGTATTGTGATTCGCTCATACCAGTGGCCACGGATAGCGCGAGCCAGAACGGTCGATTGGGAATGCTCCGCCTTCGCAGATCCATTTGGCGCGCTCTTGTAATGCGAACACTTCATCGCTTGTCAGTAATGCCGAAATATTGAGTGGAACTGTCTCGATGAGTGGCTCGATCACTTCGCGCAATGGTTGCGGAAGTTCCTCGCCGCCGAACTCCCAGATGACGGTGCGCAACTTGAAGTCTGCTGCAAAGCACACGCCGTGATCAATAGCCCACACACGTTGCTGGGTGTCGAGTAAACAATGCCCAGCCTTGCGATCGGTGTTGTTGGCAACGATGTCGAGTGCACACATTGCACGCAAGCGGTCGTGTAACTCGGGGCGGTTTTCGTAAATAGTGAAGTAGTGCTCGTCGAGTACCGCATCAACAAAGAATTGAACTGAACCTTCGCCAAACTGTCCGTCGCGCAACACGGTTGGTGGCACGATGTCGAGGCCCATTGCCTCAGACAGTTCGTATGCAGCAACTTCTCGCTTATGCAGCCCAGGCTCAAAATCCCACAGCGGGCGCTCACCTTTTAATGGCTTGTAGATTCCCTGGCATTGAGAGTCGCTGCCGGAGATGTTGACAAGAAATGTGGCATTGCTGCTGTATGGCATGCGCGAGACCAGTTCCATCTCGCCTTGTTTCAGCAGTTGAACGAGATCGTTCTTGGGGATTAGTTCATTCGCGGACACATGTGCCCATCAATATTCATGGGGCGGCCACAGAAAATGCATGGTGGGCGACCCGCTGCAACTACTTCGTCGGCATGATCGCAGAATGCAACTGCTTGGCCACGCGTGATGTTGAGGCGAATGCGTGTGACTTCGGCATCCATGATCGGTTCTTCGTTTTCATCGAATGGAACAAGTTCTTCAATTTGAATGACCATGCGATCGTTGCGTGGGTCGTAGGCAATTCCCACGGTGCCAACGGTGAAGTTCACTTCTTGTGGTTGAGAAAGCTGGAGCATTTCATCCATTGGTCGTTCGCGCACTTCGGGTGCATCTGCCAAAAGTTGGCGAATGTATTGCGAGAGTGCGGCAACTTGTTGCTTTTCGCATTTCATGGTGAAGCGACTGCCATCGGCACGCACCTGAATAACAAATGTTCTCTGCCCGGGTTGGCCTAGTGCGCCCGTGGTGAAGGCATCGGTTTCGTCAAACTCGTAGTAATCACTCATGGCGGTTCAGATCACGAAGGCCGCAGATCGGCAAGCGATCCGCCAGTTGAGTTGACGGTAAGCACAACTGGGCCACTGGGTGAATATGCCACGGCTGAAACCGAACACGTACTAATAACAATGCGTTGAAACAAATCGATGTGGGTGCCCATAGCGTGTGCAACAGCAGCCTTAATTGGATCGGCATGCGAAACGCACACAACGATTCCGCCAGGGTGTTTGGCGCGAATGTCATCGAGTGCACTCACCATGCGCTGTTGCATTTCGGTAAAGCTCTCGCCGTTGGGGAACCGAAACGTGCTCGGTGCCTTTTGCACGGTTGTCCACTCAGGCTTTTTCATGAGCGCAGTCAGTTGTGCACCTGTCCAGTCGCCAAAGTCGCACTCGAGCAGGCCTTTATGAATGTTCACCTTCTGTCCAAGAATTTTGCCGATCGGTGCGGCAGTTTCGCGAGCTCGTTCGAGCGGCGATGCATAGATGGCCGATACGCCCTTGATTTCTGCGATTCGCTTGGCAACTGCCTCGGCTTCTGCTTTGCCCGAATCTGCCAGGTGTAACCCTGCTGCTCGCCCTGGGAGCACCTTGCCCGTTGTTGGCGTGCGCCCATGCCGAACCATCAAGATCAATGTTGGTGCGTGTTTCGTTGGGCGTGCCATGGGGTTGTGTTCCAAACTATCGTGCCATGCAGTGACGAAGCCATCTCAGACCACTAATGCACGGGCACTTCGTGTTTTGCAACAGGAGATTCACGATTGCGAGAAGTGCCCACGGTTGGTGAAGTGGTGTCGAAACGTGGCGGTTGAAAAACGAGCCGCGTATAAAGATGAAGAGTATTGGGGTAAGCCCGTATCGGGGTTTGGTGATCCTGCCGCGCGAATCGTGGTGCTTGGCCTTGCGCCTGGCGCACATGGTGCAAATCGAACGGGGCGAGTGTTCACGGGCGATCGCAGTGGCGAGTGGCTGTTTCGCGCAATGCATAAAGCAGGTCTTGCAAATCAGAAATCATCGGAGCATCGCAACGATGGGTTGGAACTAAACGACGCATGGGTGACTGTTGCCGTTCGTTGCGCACCGCCACAGAACAAACCAACTCCGACAGAGGAGAAACAGTGCGCACCATACTTGCAACGCGAACTTCAGTTACTCACGAACGCAAAAGTGATTGTGTGTCTTGGGTCAATCGCCTTGAAAGCTGCGTGTGATCAGCTTGGCGTGAAACCAAAGCCCAAGTTTGGTCACGGCGTTGTTGTCGATGCCGGAAAATACACATTGGTGTGTAGCTATCACCCAAGCCAGCAAAACACGTTCACAGGAAAGCTCACCGAAAAAATGTTGAACGATGTATTTGCGAAAGCAGTGCGCCTCGCAAAGAAATAGTTAGTGGGCGGCTGGTGCCGAACCATCTGCCTTTTTCTTTGGTGGTGGAACACCAACAAGTGGGGCAGGGTGCGCGGTTGCTGGCCAGCGGCGTCGGCTGACGGTGCTGAGCAACTTCAACAGTTTCATTGCCGTTGCATCGGTTTCTGCAGGTCGAGCAACAACGCTGCCGTCAGCAATCATGCGGTTCATTACTTCTTCGCCAAGTTCGGTGCGCACAACACACAGCGTCCATGCGTTGTCTTCGCCAATTCCACCGGTGGAGATGTCGGCATGTTCTGCAGCGAAGTCTGGACAGGTTTTGCAACCCTCGCGCGTCCACTGATGACATTCCTTCAAATCAATTTCGTGGTACGAGCCGTCCTTCATCCAAATCTGGAACGCGCCCTTGATGTTCATCTTGACCATCTCTTCTTTTTTCAGGCCGTATTTGGCCAAGAAGAGTTCTTCGAAGATTGCATCGTCAAACGTTTTTGAGCACAACAAACCAATGTTGAACAAGAACGGCTTGCTGACCTTGCCGATCTTGCGTTTCCACATGATGGGCGGAACCGATGATTGACAACTCATACCAACGAGTGCAAGGCGACTGAGCCCTTCTTCTTGTGCTTGCTTCAACGCAAGCGTGTTGGCCGAGTATGTGTAACGACTGCCAGCAGCACGCAATACGTCTTCTGGGTTGCGCGCAATTCCGGGCAGCGCTTTCCACGAAGTTCCATCACCTTCTAGGAAGCTGGTGAGGGCGGCATCGATGTAGTCGTTCTTCATGAGCCAGATGAGCATGGCGCTGACAAAGCCGCCGTCTTGACCCATTTCGTGAACTTTGTCGTCGGCCGCGCGAACCAACAGCAGTTGCTTGTACTGGCCGTACATCTGGGTTTCTTCACGTACTTTGCCAAACATATGCATGTCGGCTTCTGGCTCCCACGAACGGAAGCGAGGGCACGCGCGAGTGCAACTGGTGCAACCCTTTTCGCCGTGCGTGCAATTGTCGATGCCAAGTTCTTCTTCAAGGTGAAATGGCTTGTAGTTGCCCTCTTCGTGCTTGTAGCCAATCACTTCGTGTGGGCACGAAATAACGCAGCCTGCACAGCCGGTGCATAAACCCGTATTAATGACCTCTTCGTAGAGCTCTTTCCATTGGTGGGTCCAGCGTTCGATTCCGGTTGGGGCAGCTTCGGTGACAGTCACGTCATGACTCTACTGAAGGCTGAAGATAATGGGTGAAATCGCGCTTTCGACATGGACTGATTGGGTCGCAAACAGGCAGAATAGAGACATGTTGACTTACACCCCTGAAGCCGAAGCGTTCCGTGTTGAAGTAAAGGCCTGGCTCACCGAGAACTTGCCAAAGGGCTGGTTCGACGAAGGCTTTGAAATGTCACATGAGGAACGTAAGAAGTTCAATCTTGAATGGCCAAGCAAGTTGTTTGCTGGTGGGTGGATTTGCGCAACATGGCCAAAGGAATACGGTGGCAAAGGTTTAACAACACTTGAAGGTGTAGTACTTGCAGAAGAGTTTGCAAACGCAAAGGCTCCGATGCGCGCAGACTTCTTTGGCGACACCCTTGTTGGTCCAACACTGTTGCAGTGGGGCACTGAAGAACAAAAGAAAGAGTTCTTGCCACAAATCTTGAGCGGCAAGATGCGCTGGTGCCAAGGTTTCAGCGAACCAAACAGTGGAAGCGACCTTGCAAGTTTGAAGACCACCGCTGTGCTTGATGGCGACGAATGGGTCATCAACGGCCAGAAGGTATGGACCACACAAGGTCATCACGCTGACTATTGCTTCTTGCTCACACGCACCGATGCAAACTCACCAAAGCATGCAGGCATTTCATACTTGCTCGTTCCAATGCGCCAGCCTGGAGTTGAAGTGCGCGGCATTGTTCAGCCAGATGGAACTGCAGAGTTCTGCGAAGTGTTCTTTACGAACGCTCGTTGTTCGAAAGACAATGTGGTTGGTGGCATAAATAACGGTTGGAAAGTTGCTAACTCCACGCTTGCATTCGAGCGTGGCATGAGCGCAACCACCGGTTACCGCCGCTTCGAAGAGGAATACCGAATCATGTTGGCTGCTGCCAAAGAAAATGGTGCGATTGAAGAAGACTCAATTCGCCAGCGCCTCATGAAGTACTACACCAAGTATCAGATCTTGCGGTACAACGGCTTGCGCTCACTTGGCGCAACGCTTGAAGGTAAAAAGGACATGGGTGTGATTGCGCTTGGCGCAACGAACAAAATGTTCTGGACAGAAATGCACAAAGAAGCAATGGAGTTGGCACTCGACATCTTCGGCGCACACTCGATGCTTATCGACAACGGTCCGAAAGAGAGTGGTTGGCCAGGTGCACAACGCGATAAGCGTCGCGATGGTTACCCAGTAAGCCCGATGATGTCGGCCTTCTTCTTCTCGCGTTCCGAAACCATTTGGGGTGGAACCAGCCAGATTCAACGAAACATTGTGGGCGAGCGTGTACTTGGACTGCCAAAAGAACCAAAGGGCGCGGACGAAAAGTAAGCATGAACTTTCAGAATTCGGTCAAATCAGCACTCAGCAATTACGCAAACTTCAAGGGACGTTCGTCCCGTAGCGAGTACTGGTGGTGGACACTATTCACGATCATTGTGACAACAGCACTGTCTAGTTTTTCTGGTCTTGATTCAGCTGCGTCGGCTGTGTTCTTTCTTCCATCAATTGCTGTTGGCGCTCGTCGCATGCATGATGTGGGCCACAACGGATGGTGGCAGCTCTTTCCTATCTACAACATCGTGTTGGCGTGCCGTCAGAGTTCATCAGAGATGAACAAGTACGGTCCGCCGCCGCCTCCAACGCTTTAGAGGTATTCAGGTACACGTCGCTGATACACCTGCGAGATCAGCGGCGAAGAAATGATGAAGTCGGCTGATGCGCGGTTGCATGCAACCGGGATATTCCACACTGCAGCAATGCGCAAGAGTGCTTTGATGTCGGGGTCGTGAGGTTGTGGCTCGAGTGGGTCCCAGAAGAACATCATGATGTCGATTCGGCCTTCGGCTATGCGTCCACCAAGTTGTTGGTCGCCACCAAGAGGCCCACTCTTTAGTCGTTCAACGTGAAGGCCAGTGTGCTCGGCCACGATGCGACCCGTTGTGCCGGTGCCAACCAGGGTGTGGCGAGCAAGTTCTGCTGTATGAGCCTGAGCCCACTCCAACATTTCATCTTTCATATTGTCGTGCGCAACAAGTGCGATGCGTTTCTTTGCTGGACTCTCAATATCGGTCATTGCGGTGATTGCCATGCTGTCAGTTTTACAGGTTTGAGATTTGATGTAGGTTTTCCGAATATGAAGTCCTCGCAAACAGTTCGTAACGAACTCGTTGTTGATTCACCTGTTGGCAAACTTCGACTGACTGCTTCGGATAGAGGGCTGACAGCAATTGATGTGAAGGCCAAATACAGCAAAGACGCAACAAAGCCTGATGGGCGAGCGCAACAAATTTTGGCGGAAACACGCAAACAGCTGGCTCAGTATTTTGCAGGAGACCGAAAGAAGTTTGATGTCCCACTTGATCTGCGGGGCACGCCATTTCAGGTGAAGGCATGGAAGACACTCACTCGCATTCCCTATGGCAAAACGATTTCGTATGGCGAACAGGCACGAGCAATGCGCAAAGGCAAAGCGTTTCGCGCGGTTGGCTCGGCTAACGGAAAAAATCCGATTCCGATCATTGTTCCATGTCATCGTGTGATTGCCAGTGATGGCGGACTTGGTGGTTATTCGCTTGGCCTTGCGATGAAGCGAAAACTGATGAAGCTAGAAGGAATTAGTGCGGCTGAGTAAAGCCGAAACACTCGCGTAGGTATTCGTCGCGTAGTGCTTCCTGTGGTGTTCCCATTGCAACAACGCGTTGTGCAAGCAACATCACCGAAGTGGCCTGCTCGGCATCAGCAAGTTCGTGCGTGGCCATCACAACAGTGACACCACGAGCACGCTCACTGGCAATCAGGTCGGCAACTGCTGTACGACCGTTGATATCAAGTCCGGCAGTTGGTTCATCGAGCAACAGAATTTCTGCTTGACGAGCAAGCACCTGTGCAAGGTGTGTTCGTTGTTGTTGTCCACCAGATAGCTCTGATGGTTTGTTATTTTCTTTCCCTTCTAATCCAACAGCTCTAAATAATTCAGCAGTACGTGCATTCATTTTTTCATTATCTTCTTTTTGAAGTAACATAATGA
>JAURJB010000053.1 GCA_030832455.1 Acidimicrobiales bacterium | reverse complement strand
GCTGCTACATCACTCAATGCATTTGCTGGCCTAGGTAAGTCGCATCCTGTGTTGGCACTCGCCATGACGGTGTTGCTGTTAGCTCAGGCCGGAGTTCCACTTACGTCTGGCTTTGTCGCCAAGTTCGGCATCATTCGCGCAGCGGTTTCGGTCGAAAGTTACGCGCTGGCAGTAGTGGCCATGTTGGCCGCAGTCATTGCCGCCTTCTTGTACTTGCGCATCATGGTCAGCATGTGGCTCTCGGATCGCACGCACTCCAGCGAGATTTCAGCATCACTTAGCCTCAAAGTGGCGATTGCGCTATCAGTTGCATTCACGTTGGTTATTGGCTTCTTCCCAAGCCTGCTGCTGCAATTTGTTGATCTGGTCTAGTTAATAGAAGTTCGACTCGTTGAGGTCGTATCCCTGCTCTTTTGCAAGAGCGATCAATTCATCAGCATGGTCTCGACCTCGAATTTCAAGCACCACCTGGATTCCTG
Source organism: Acidimicrobiales bacterium (assembly GCA_030832455.1). Taxonomy (GTDB): domain Bacteria; phylum Actinomycetota; class Acidimicrobiia; order Acidimicrobiales; family Ilumatobacteraceae; genus UBA3006. The sequence continues at coordinate 7,249 of JAURJB010000053.1, read as the reverse complement.
TTTCGCGGGCGTGCAAGTAAATACCTTCGCGTACATGCTGAACTTCAATCAGGTTTGCGCCAGTACCTGCACAAATCTGGAGTAACCCAGCGAATGCTCCTGGCCTGTCGGGCAAACGAATAAATGCAATCAGTCGACGTCCTGCTTCGGTTTCATGTCGGCGAACAAGGTTGGGCACCAAGCCCATGTCCACATTGCCACCCGAGAGCACGATGCACGTGGTCCCAACGGCGGCAGGTGAAATCTTTCCCGTCATCAATGCGGCAAGGCCAACTGCACCACCACCTTCTACATACAACTTTGATCGTTCGAGCAGAACCATCATCGCGTCAGCTACAGAGTCTTCGGTTACTTCAACGATTTCGTCTACCCATTTGCGAACGAGTGGCTCAGTGATTTCGCCTGGCCTTTTTACCGCAATTCCATCAGCCAATGTTGGGACGGGTCCTTCGGGCATTAAACCATGGATGTATGGCGCACACGACGAAATCTGCACGCCTACAACGCGGACGCGTGGGTTGTGCAACTTCAACGCAATTGCTGTGCCACTTAACAAACCGCCACCGCCAAGGGGAATGATTACTAACGACAAGTCGGCAATGTCTTCGATGAGTTCAAGACCAAGAGTTCCTTGTCCAGCAACAACATGAACATCGTCAAATGGGTGACAGAAAGTCATGCCTGTTTCGGCGGCACGTTGTTTGGCTGCAGCTATTGCAGTGTCGACATTGTCGCCGCCTTCAAGAACGGTGGCGCCGTGATGTTTGGTTGCCTCAATCTTTGATAGTGAGGCACCACGCGGAACATAAATATCGCAGGCAATGCCAAAGTGTTTCGCAGCAAGTGCAAGGCCTTGTGCGTGATTTCCTGCGCTACCCGTGACAACACCAGTCTTTGCTGTTTCGCCGAGTTGCGCAATTTTGTTCATCGCTCCGCGAATCTTGAATGCACCGGTTCGCTGCAGGTTCTCGGCTTTCAACACAATACGGGAGCCAAGTAGCTCGCTTAAATACGCTGAAGGGATCACGGGAGTGTGTTGTACAACCGCTGCTCCAGCAATTCGAGCTGCAGCAATATCTGCAAGCGAGATATCAATTGGATGGTTGTTTTGCCCCATGCCCCGTCTACCGTAGTTGTTATGCGCGCTTTGCTCATCGCCAACAACAACGAGAAGGACGCAGGCTTTGTTGGTCAGCGTTTTGCTGATCACGATTTTTCGTTCACGCACTATGTGCGTGAATATCCAAACGAGTGGCGTTCAATTGACGGCATCGATTTGGTGGTGCATTTAGGTTCGGCCTGGTCGGTGTATTGGCCCGAGGTGTCGCGCAACGTAGAGGCCGAAGCCGACCTCATGCGCGAGGCGCACCGTCGTGGGATTCCTATATACGGAGTGTGTTTTGGGGCACAGATGCTTGCCCATGCGTTGGGCGGTAGCGCCGAGAAGGGGCGAAAGTCTGAAATTGGTTGGCACGAGGTAATTGCCACCGAGGCCAACAAGCGGATGGCCGGAACCTGGATGCAATGGCATTATGACACCTTTTCGCCACCGGCAGGGGCGGAAGTCCTGGCATTAAGCGATGCCGGCCCTCAGGCATTGCGGGTTGGGCGCAGTTTTGCAACGCAATTTCACCCTGAAGCCAACGAGGCCATTGTTTCCAGCTGGATGGCGGGTGAGGGAGCATTGGAATTGGTCAATGCGGGCATTTCTCCGAGTGACTTGATGGACGAAACTCGCCGCAACGTGGTGCGATCTGGACCGGCTGCTGGCGAGATCGTGGACTGGTTTTTGACCGAAGTGGCGTCAACCCCGATGCCGAAGGCTCGCTAGCAAGCACGATTGCACAAAGGTCCGCGGTTTCTCGCTGAAACAGGAACAGGTAGTAGTTTTTCAGTCTGATGTCCACGTTCCTCAGGTCGTTTCTTGTCGTCGTTTGGTTCGGTCTTGCTGCCGTCCTCATCGCAGGCCTCTTGCTGTGGGTCTCTTCGTTGCTCCGTCCGTCAAAGCCGGGTCGCGAGAAAATGCTTACCTACGAAAGCGGTGTTGATCCAGTAGGCGAAGGTTGGTCGCAAAGTCAGGTTCGCTATTACATCTTTGCTCTGTTGTTCGTCATCTTCGACGTTGAAGCAGTGTTTATTTTTCCATGGGCAACGCAACTTGAGCGTTATGGAATGTTTGGTTTAGTCGAAATGGGAATCTTCGTATCCGTTCTGCTTCTTGGCCTGGTGTATGCCTGGCGCAAGGGCGTGTTGAGGTGGGTGTAACAACATGGGCCTTGTAGATCGTGGCAGACTGCCGAAGCCACTGAACTCGTTGTTCAACATGGGTCGCTCGTACTCATTATGGGTGTACCAGTGGGGACTCGCATGTTGTGCAATTGAAATGGGTGCCGCGTTTGGTTCGCCTCGTTACGACGTGATGCGTCTTGGTGTTATTCCATTGCCCGCAAGTCCGCGTCAAGCAGACCTCGTGGTCATTTCGGGAACAGTGACCGACAAGATGGCTCCTGCGATTAAACGTTTGTACGAGCAAATGCCCGAGCCAAAGTACGTCATTTCCATGGGTAGTTGTGCAAACTGTGGCGGACCGTACTGGGACAGTTATTCGGTGACCAAGGGTGTTGATCAAATCATTCCTGTTGATGTGTACGTGCCTGGTTGCCCACCACGACCAGAAGCATTGTTAGAAGGAATCGTGTTGTTGCAACAACGCATTAAGAACGAAGACATGGGTGCGCGTTGGCGCGGTGAAGGCACCGTTTCAATTGATGCATCGGCCGAAGCAGAGAGGCGTGGTGAACCTGTTGTCGTCGCCCGCTGAAACCGCTCCAGTTGTTGATACAACTCGCGACCAAATAGTCGCCGATATCCGTGCAACGCTTGGCGCGAGTGTTGTTGATTCGTTGGTTAAGCCGGGTGACGATGTTTGGATTCGTGTAACAACAGAGTCGTGGAACTCGAGCATGCAGAAATTGCAGGCAATGGGTTTTGACTATTTCTGTTTCCTATCGGCAATCGATTGGTTGCCGTCACCGTTTGGTCGCGGCGAAGATGACCCAACCGAACCGGCTCCAGAACGCGACTCAACAATTCGCCCTGGATACACCGGTGGCGAGACTCGCATGCAGATGTTGGTGCGATTGGTTAATTCACGCACACACGTTGGCGTAAATGTGAAGGCTGACGTTCCTAATGATGGGTACACAATCGATTCAATAAGCAACGTGTTTGCTGGTGCAAACTGGCACGAACGCGAAGCACACGAAATGTTTGGCATCGGATTCGTTGGTCACCCCGACTTGCGCAATATGTATTTGCCCGCAGACTTTGAGGGTTTTCCTATGCGCAAAGATTTTCCTTTGCTTGCCCGAATGGTGAAGCCTTGGCCAGGAATTGTTGACGTAGAGCCGTTGCCAGGTGGCGATGCAGAACCGGAAGAGGTGTCATGACGATTTTGAATGACCCAGTAAACGCAAAGTTGGGCGATCGTGCTCAGCTGAGCTACATCGCATCACAAGCTGCAGATGCTCGTCTCAATGTTGAACTCGAAACCGAGGGAATGACCCTCAACATTGGTCCGCAGCACCCTGCAACACATGGAACGCTGCGCATCATTGCGCGCCTTGATGGAGAGCAAGTGCTGTGGGCAGAACCATCATGTGGATACATGCACCGCGGTTACGAAAAACTCACCGAAGTTCGCAGTTTCCCGCAAGTGACGTCGTTGATTAACCGCATCGACTGGTTGGGAAGTTTTGCCAACGAAGTGCCGTTCATTTTGGCAGCAGAAAAGTTGATGGGTGTTGAGGCGCCACCACGAGCGCAGTGGATTCGCACGATTCTGTTCGAGCTTTCGCGCATCGCCAACGTGTCGTTGTTCCTAGGCGACCTTGGTGTGCAGTTGGGTGCAATCACTCCGGTTTTCATCGCGTTCCGTGATCGCGAGTACGTATTGAATCTCATCGAGTCGGCAACGGGTGGACGTTTCCATCCAAACTTCGACCGCATTGGTGGACTCAAGGACGATCTTCCTGCCGGATGGGTAGATGAAACCAAAGTAGTGATGAAGAAGTTGCGCAACTTCTGTGATGAAATCGAAGCGCTGTTGTTTGGCAACGAGATCTTCCAGTCGCGCACACGAGGAATTGGTGTGATTCCACGTGACGTTGCGATGCAATACGGCCTTTCTGGTGCCAACCTTCGAGCGAGTGGTGTTGATTGGGACTTGCGTCGAGACCAAGACAGCCCAATGGCTTGGAACAAAGTCGACTTCAAAGTTTGGACGCATCCAGATGGCGACAGTTTCGCTCGCTGCTGGGTTCGCTTGCAGGAAACTCGCGAAGCAACCAAGATCGTTGATCAGCTGCTCGATGGAATTCCAGCTGGCCCAGTGATGGCCAAAGTTCCAAAGATTATCAAGGTACCTGAAGGTGAAGCATGGGTCTCTACCGAGAATCCACTTGGCGAAATGGGTTACTACGTTGTCTCGCGCGGTGATTCCGGACCATTCCGCGTCAAGATTCGTTCAGCAAGTTTCAATAACATTTCAATCACACCATGGTTGCTTCGCGGTGTGTATGTTCCCGACATCATCACGATCTTGGCATCGTTGTACTTCATCCTCGGAGACATTGACCGCTAATGATGTCAGTGCTTGCTATAGAAGTCCCATATTGGGGACAGTCGCTGCTACGAGTACTTGGTGGTCTGGTTGCCGTGCTGTTGCCAGCAGGAACCATCGTGTATGTGTTCTTGTTCAAGATGATGTCGTTTATGCAAAGCCGTCTTGGACCAATGGAGGCTGGCCCGTATGGCTCGATGCAGCTGTTTGCCGAAGTAGGCAAGTGGCTGCAGAAGGAAGACATTCAGCCAGATAATGCCGATAAGCGCATTTTCCGCATGGCGCCAATCGTTGTGTTGATGAGCACGTTCCTCTTGGTTGCGGTAGTTCCGTTTGGCCCAGACGCATGGTTCACCAATTTTGAAACTGGCGTGTTCTATGCGCTGGCAGTGTCGTCTATTTCAGTACTTGGAATCTTGATGGCTGGTTGGTCGTCAGCAAATAAGTACTCGCTACTCGGTGGCTTGCGTGCTGCTGGTCAGCTGATTGCATACGAATTGCCGATGGTGTTGGCAGTGGTTGGCGTTGTCATTCAGGCAGGCACCATGAACTTGCAGCAAATCGTGCTTGCCCAAAACGCCGGATCAATATTTGGTTCCGACATTGTTGGTAATCCTTATGTGCTCACTCAGTTTGTGGGCTTTGTGGTGTTCATGATTGCAGTGCAAGCCGAACTCACCCAGGCTCCATTCGACATGCCGATTGCCGAATCCGAATTGGTGTCGGGTTATATGACTGAGTATTCGGGATTCCGCTTCCTTATCTTCTTCATTGGCGAGTTCGCCACAGCAGGTGTATTTGCCATGATCGCCAGCACGTTGTTCCTTGGTGGATGGGGAATTCCGTTCTCTTGGTTCGGTTGGACAGACATGGACAGTGTTGCCAACTGGATGAATGTGGCTGGACCACTCATTGTGTTCACCAAAATGATGGTGCTCGTGTTCCTCATCATGTGGATTCGTTTTTCATCCCCACGTTTCCGCGAGGATCAACTACAGCGATTTGCATGGAAAGTTCTTATCCCCGTTTCACTCGCCAACATCATGGTGACCGCAGTGTTGAAGGTGGCGTTCTAATGGCACAGATTCCAGGCATGATCAAGGGTCTTGCCGTCACGTTTAACACGATGATGCGCACCTTTAAGAACGGATCAAACACCGTTCAGTATCCGCACGAAAAAGAAGCACCACCAATTCGTGCGCGTGGCGTTATTGCACTGCACGAAGACAACTGCACCTCGTGCATGTTGTGCTCACGCTCGTGCCCAGACTGGTGCATTTATATTGAGGCACATAAAGAACTTGCTCCTCCTCGTCGCGAGGGTGGTAAGCCGCGCGCTGTTAACAAGCTCGACCGCTTCGACATTGACTACGCGCTGTGCATGTATTGCGGTATTTGCGTTGAGGTGTGTCCGTTTGATGCGTTGTTCTGGAGCCCCGAGTACGAATATTCCGAGCCAAGCATTGCCGATTTGTTGCACGACAAGTCGAAACTTGGTGAATGGATGGAAACCGTTCCTGCTGCACCAGAACTAGAAGCCGGCGCCGAAAAGAAGAAGAAGTAAGGCAGTTATGGTCGCTCAGAACATCGGATTCACAATCATCGCCGCAGCAATGGTGGTTGGCGCATTGCGTGTTGTCACAACAACCAACGTGGTGCATGCCGCATTGTGGTTGGTGGTGGTGCTTTCAGGCGCTGCCGCCCAATACATCTTGCTGGCTGCCGAATTTATTGCAGTCACTCAAGTACTCGTGTATATCGGTGCCGTAATGGTGCTGTTTCTGTTCGGAACTATGCTCACGCGTTCACGTATTGGAACCGATAGCGGACTGAACAACAGTTACGCCAAGCTCGGAATTCCGGTCGCAATGGTGTTGTTTGCAGCGATGTCTTTGGCGCTTGCCGATTCATTTGGAACTGAAGAATTGCCTACCGATAGTTCGTTGATCAATACGCAACAGATTTCGGATCAGATATTCGGACCGTATCTGCTTCCATTCTGGGCGTTGTCCTTTGTTCTTCTTGCAGCAGTAATTGGCGCAATCGTGTTGGCAAGGAAGGACTGACGTCATGCTTGTCAATCAATTTCTTTTCCTCTCTGCGTTGCTGTTTTGTATCGGTGTCTATGGCGTAATTGCACGCAAAAATGCTGTCTTGGTGCTGATGTCAATCGAACTGATTCTCAATGCAGTGAATCTCAACTTTGTTGCCTTTGCCTTGCGCAATGGCAGTGCTGATGGACATACGTTTGCGTTGTACATCATTGCGATCGCCGCTGCAGAAGTTGGCGTTGGTCTTGGTCTCGTGCTCTTGATCTTCCGTAACCGACGAACGATTTCACTTGATGACTTGTCGGAGATGAAGGGTTAACCATGTTTGCTGCATCTGAAGCCCTCAAAACCCTGTCATCTGGTTGGTTCCTAGAGAACGCCTGGTTGATTCCCGTCATTCCTGCAATTGGTTTTGCGATCATCATCTTCTTTGGCAAGAAACTGCCCATGAAGGGAAGCGAAATTGGTTTGCTCAGTATGTTTGCAAGCCTTGTGCTTGCCGGCGGAGCGGCAATGCAATGGATCGACCGTGTCAACAGTGGCACCAAAGAGCAGTTCATCGCGCCGGTTGTCCGTA
>JAURJB010000052.1 GCA_030832455.1 Acidimicrobiales bacterium | reverse complement strand
TGGCTGTTATGGGTTCAGACGGACGTCCAAACCTGACACCAATGTGGTTCGACTACGAAGGAGACAAAGTGTTGGTGAACGTTGCTTCGCAGCGCACCAAGACCAAGTGGATTCGCAAGACACCAAAGATCACCATCATCATCGTGAACCCAGAAAACATGTATCACTGGATGAGCATGAAGGTCACAGTTGAGCGTGAAATCTTGGAAGACGATGCAAAAGAAGGCGCATGGGTAACTTCGCAGCTCAACCGCATTTGGCAGAAATACATTGGCCAAGGCGATGAGTACGGCCTACGGGACCCATCAATCGATGAGCGTCGTGTGTTGTTTGTCTGCAAGGTTGACAGCATTGCAACCTTTGGAGAGCCAGGCTGATCGTTAACGATTAAAACAAGAAATCCTGGGTTGACATGCCACAAGCATGTTGGCCCAGGATTTTTTTGTTTCTACCAGTTAGCGAAAGTTTGTTCGAGAATGCCGGCAGTTTCTTGATCGTGAATGGTCTTTGAACCTGTTGCAGGACTACCCGACTCCACGCGTGAAACGTGGCGCCAGTCGTAGCCGTTGTTCTTTATTGGCCACACGATGGCATCAACAAAGCGCCATGCACCCATGTTCTCTGGTTCTTCTTGCACCCACACCACTTGCTTGGCGTTTGGATAGCTGGAAAGAATTTCACGCAACTGCACGATTGGGAATGGATACAACTGCTCCACTCGAACTACTGCAACATTTGCACCCAACTTGTTTCGCTCAGTCATCACGTCCCATGCCACTTTGCCCGTGCACAACACGATGCGCGTTACTTTCGACTTGTCGGTAACTGTTGGGTCGTCCAAAATTTCTTCGAAACTTCCCTTTGTTAGATCGGTAATCAACGAGCGACTTTCCTTCATGCGCAATGGTTGCTTTGGCGTCATGACCACTAGTGGCTTGCGGAAGTTGCGACGCACTTGACGGCGCAACATATGAAAATACTGTGCTGCTGTTGTTGGGTAACACACCTGAATGTTGTCTTCGGCGCACAACTGCAGGAAGCGCTCGAGTCGTGCCGAGGAGTGCTCTGGACCTTGACCCTCGAAACCATGTGGCAACAACATGACCACACCGTTTTGCTGACCCCACTTGTCTTCAGCAGCCACTAGGTATTGGTCAATCACGATTTGGGCGCCGTTCACAAAGTCGCCGAATTGGGCTTCCCACATAACTAAAGCTTTGCTATTGGCATGTGCGTAACCGTATTCAAAACCAAGCGCTGCGTATTCCGACAACAACGAGTCGTACACCCAGAAACGAGCTTTTGCGTTTGGCAACGTATTCAGTGGTACCCAACGACGCTCATTGTTGTAGTCAACGAGTGTTGAGTGGCGCTGACTGAACGTTCCGCGACGAGCGTCTTCGCCCATTAAACGAACTGGTGTTCCTTCAACAACCAGTGAACCAAATGCCAATGCTTCGGCGGTTGCCCAGTCCACATCTTGTTGTGTTTCGTAGTTCTGTGCGCGCAATTCAAACTGCTTGAACAGTTTTGGATGCGGCGCAAAACCTTCTGGATATTCGGTGAGGTGATGGAAAATGCCATCCAACACTGCACGATCAACACCTGTTTCAACGTGAGGCACCACGCCAATTGGTTTTGGTGGAGGTGGAACCTTGATTGGCTCTGACTTCCCTGCACGTGCAATGTCGAGCGCACCTTGCAACTTGCCCTGGTAGTCGGCAAGTGATTGCTCGGCTTCTTCCAGCGTGATGTCGCCTCGCTTCACCAACGTTTCTACATACAACTTGCGCACACTACGACGCTCGGCGATTGCCTTGTACATCAGTGGCTGCGTGTAACTCGGGTCGTCGCCTTCGTTGTGTCCGTGGCGGCGGTAACAAATCATGTCGATGACCACGTCTTTGTGGAACTTCTGGCGATAATCGAACGCCAATCGCGCAACACGCACGCATGCCTCTGGATCGTCACCGTTGACATGGAAAATTGGCGCCTGCACCGTTTTTGCAACATCGCTTGGATACTTCGATGAACGCGCATACTGCGGCGAAGTGGTGAAGCCAATTTGGTTGTTGATAATGACGTGAATAGTTCCACCAATGCGATAACCACTGGTGTCGCTCATGGCGAAACCTTCGGCGACAACACCTTGACCCGCAAACGCAGCGTCTCCGTGCATCATGATTGGCAACACGCTGTATGACAACGGTGGATCAATTTGGTCTTGCGCTGCACGCGTCATACCAAAGATGATTGGTCCAACGGTTTCAAGGTGGCTTGGGTTTGCCGAGAGTTCAATCGGCAACTGCGCACCAGCAGGCGAAACATATGTTCCAACCGCACCGAGGTGATACTTCACGTCGCCAGAACCCTGCACCGATGTTGGGTCGATGTAGTCCTCGAACTCTTCGAAAATATCTTGAGGGTTCTTGCCCATGATGTTGGCAAGAACGTTGAGACGACCACGATGCATCGAACCCAGTACCGCTGAGTCCATTTTGCTGTCTGCTGCTGCCGTCAAAATGGTGTCAAGCATTGGAATAGCAGACTCTGCGCCTTCTAGACCAAACCGCTTTGTTCCCACATATTTCGTAGCCAAAAACTTCTCAAAAGCCTCGGCGTCGTTCAGCCGTTCAAGCACACGACGTTTGTCGACACTGAAATTGAAAACTCCATGACCCTCGACGCGCTCTTGTATCCAGCGCTGTTCGTCGGTGGAGTGAATGTGCATGTACTCAATGCCAATGGTGCGGCAATAAGCGTCGCGCAGCACTCCCAAAAGATCGCCAAGTGTTGACTTGTGAACTCCGCCTACGCCACCAGTAAGGAATTGACGATCCAAGTCCCAAATAGTGAGGCCATATGTTGCCGGGTCGAGCTCTTTTGGCATCTGTGGTTCTTGCCAACGAAGTGGGTCGAGGTCGGCAATGAGGTGACCACGCACACGGTGCACGCGAATGAGTGTTGCCACTTGCATTTGCTTGTGCAACATTTCATCTTCAGAATCCAGCAAGTTGCTGTCTCGATTCCATTGCACAGCTTCGTACGGAACACCGAGGCTTTGGAAAAGGTCGTGATAAAAGTTGTGCTGACCAATAAGCAGTTCGTGCACATACTTCAAGAACATGCCGCTCTCAGCACCCTGAATGATGCGGTGGTCGTACGTGCTGGTGATGGTGACTACTTTCGACACACCAAGACGCACGAGTGAACGTTCGTCGCTGCCCTGAAACTCTGCTGGGTAGTCAATACTGCCAACACCAACGATGACTCCTTGGCCCGGCATTAAGCGTGGCACCGACTGCACGGTGCCAATAGTGCCTGGGTTAGTAAGGCTGACGTTTGCACCCTGGAAATCTTCAACAGTCAGTTTGTTGGCGCGCACCTTGCGAACAATTTCGTCGTATGCGAGCAAGAAACCTGCGAAGTCGAGTGCATCGGCATTGCGCAACACCGGCACAACGAGTGTGCGCTGACCCTTGCCCTTGTCGACGTCGACTGCAAGGCCGATGTTGACATTGTTATGTCGCTGAATTCGCGGCTTACCGTCTGCATCAGTGAGGTAACCGTTCTTCATGTTGGGAACAGCATCAGCAATTGCACGCACTACTGCATAACCAATGATGTGCGTGAAACTAATTTTCGGTTGACCTGTGCGCGAGCGGTAATTGTTCATTACCTTGCGGTTCACTTCCAACAACTTTGCTGGCACATTGCGGAAACTGGTAGCAGTCGGAACCGTGAGGCTCTTTTCCATGTTCGTTGCAATCGCTGCAGACACTCCGCGCAATGGCTCGGGCTCGCCATCGGGAATGATTTCTGTTGTAGCAATCTTTGGCGCCGGTGGCTCTACCCCTGGTGAAGTAACCACGGGCCGTGGCTTGGCACCCTCTTCACGCAACTCGGGTGGCAACGCAGGACGAATGATTTCGGCTGTGCTGTCGGGTTTAGGTGTGCCCGCAGGACGGAAGTCACTGAAGAACTCTTTCCAGGTATCACTTACCGAGTTTGGATCTTCGCGAAAACGCTCGAACATCTCTTCGACAAGCCATGAATTGGCGCCGAAATCTTCAGGCTGTGACCTTTGAATCATCAAAACCAATCGTAGTCGTACGTACTATGAATGTATGAGCCGACCATCATTTCGTATTGTTGTTGCTTCAGTTGCCGTTTCGTTGTTGGCCCTCACTGGATGCAGCAGTTCAACCGCAACCCCCGAAACCATCCCTGCCACCGTCGACCTTGAGGTGCGCGCGGTTTCTGGCTTGAAGTTTGACAAAACGTTGTATGAAGCAACAGCTGGTGACATCGAAATTGCCTACATCAATGACGACACCATTCGCCACACACTGATCGTGTTGCAAGACGACACCAAAGTGGGAACCTTGGAATTGGCTGTGAACAAGCGTGGCGACCTGGACATTGGCACCATCAACTTGCCAGCAGGCAACTACTCCGTGTTCTGCACCGTGCCTGGCCACCAAAACATGAAAGCCGATCTCACCGTTAAGTGAGACCGGCTTTCACAAGAAACCGTTAACGAGTTTCGAAAACTATCCGAGAATTACCTCGGAAAGAATCCACAGCACCAACCACAAAACAAAGCTGGTGATGATTGCGTTCTTGTGGCTCTCGTACATCCACAACATCTTGTTGCCGGCCTTGATGCCGCCAAAGATTCCCAACGCATTCAATTGCAACAACGCAACGATTGCTGTTGAGATCATCAGGAACGTTGATGCATCAGATGACGATGCTTCAGCGAACACGCTGTAGAAGTGAGCAGCGCCCACCATGAAGAACAACATGCTCACCGAGAAGATCGTGTTCTGTCGCGATGCGAGCAATGCTTTGCGACCAGCTGTTGGTGCATCTGCATTTGCTTCGCCACCTGCCAACACGTTTGCTGCGTTAGCAAGAACAACCTTCTGGTTTTTCCAGATGATCATCCACACGTTTGCCGCCATGAGTGTTCCCAGCAACATGCCGAGCGAAATTGCTGCGTCGTGGCCATTGCCTGCAGCTCCACCGTTCATGAAGTTCTTCCAGTAGTCAGGTTGACCGGTGATCAAAATACCGGTTGCGAGTGTGGCAATTGCTGCCCAACGGAACCACCACAAGGCACGACGTGCGATTTTGTCGATGGTGATGTTGCGAGCCTTACCTTCGTCGCCGTAAGCAGCGAGACCTGGCACTTGCACCAAGTTGAAGTAGTACAGCAGGCCAATCCACGTGATGCCCACAAGAATGTGGAGCCAGCGGAAGCCGAAGCTGAAGATGTAATCCTGCGAGAGTAGTTCCATGAATATGATCCCCTTTTGGTATCGGTACAGCGTTGAATAGATAATCCCCCGCTTGGCTTTAAAACTAGCACTGCCCTTCTGTGGGCTGTGGCTACTAGTTTGTAGGCGTCATGGCTGCTGAATTCATATATACGTGTTACAAACTTGCTCGTTTCTACCCACCCGACCGCACGGTACTTGAAGACATTTCACTGTCGTTCTACCCCGGCGCAAAGATCGGCGTTATTGGCTCGAACGGCAGCGGTAAATCAAGCCTGTTGCGGATCATGGCTGGCGTTGATGATGGCTATACCGGCGAAGCACGATTGACACCGGGGTTTACCGTTGGCTTCCTAGAGCAAGAGCCACAACTTGATCCAAACAAGGACGTGCTTGGCAACGTGATGGACGGTGTAGCACCCATTCGCGACTTGCTCACGCGCTATGAAGAAGTAACTGCAATGTGGGGCGACCCCGATGCAGACTTCGACAAAGTTGGCGCACTGCAAGCCGACCTTGAAGCAAAAATTCAGGCCGCAGATGCATGGAGCTTGGAACGCAACGTCGAAATTGCGATGGACGCATTGCGCTGCCCACCAAACGATGCAGACGTGACCAAACTTTCAGGTGGTGAACGCCGCCGAGTTGCATTGTGCCGTTTGTTGTTGAGCCGACCCGACTTGTTGTTGTTGGACGAACCAACCAACCACTTAGACGCAGAGAGCGTTGATTGGTTGGAGCGTTTCTTGCAGGAATACCCCGGCACTGTTGTAGCAATCACCCACGACCGTTACTTCCTCGACAACGTAGCGAAATGGATTCTCGAACTTGATCGCGGTCGCGGCATTCCGTTCTCGGGCAACTACACCAGTTGGTTGGAACAGAAACAAGAACGACTTGGTAAAGAAGAAAAAGCAAACGATGCACGTAAGCGCACGTTGCAACGCGAACTTGAATGGGTGCGCATGGCACCAAAGGCTCGTCAGTCGAAAGGTAAAGCGCGTCTTGCAGCGTATGAAAAGTTGCATGCCGAAGCGCAGGCCTCAGATGGTGGTGCAGACAAATTAGAAATCATGATTCCTGCTGGCCCACGTCTTGGCGACACTGTGATTGAAGTGAAGAACTTGAGCAAAGGTTTTGGCGATCGATTGCTGATTGAAGACCTGACGTTCTCGCTTCCACCTGCAGGCATTGTTGGCATCATCGGACCAAACGGTGCCGGTAAAACGACACTGTTCCGCATGCTGACCGGCCAAGAGGCTCCAGACTCTGGCAGCATCACCGTTGGCGACACTGTGCAATTGAGTTATGTCGATCAAAACCGCGACACACTCGACCCTGAAGCATCGGTATACGAAGAAATCACCGGCGGTGCAGAAACACTCAAGATTGGTGGTCGCGAAATCCATGGCCGTGCATACGTGTCGAGTTTCAACTTCAAAGGCAGCGATCAACAAAAGCGTGTTGGCGAATTGTCGGGTGGCGAACGCAACCGCGTGCACTTAGCCAAGTTGCTGAAGCACGCAGGAAACGTGTTGCTATTAGACGAACCAACCAATGACTTGGATGTGGACACGTTGCGCGCACTTGAAACCGGACTTGAATCATTCCCTGGTTGCGTAGTGGTGATTTCGCACGACCGCTGGTTCCTCGACCGCATTGCCACCCACGTGTTGGCTTTTGAGGGAGACAGCCAAGTGCGCTGGTATGAAGGTAACTTCAGCGACTATGAAGCATGGCGCAAGAAAGAACTGGGCGTTGCCGCCGATCAACCACGTCGTATTAAGTACAAGCCACTCGCCCGATAAGGATCTGAGATGAATACCGCACTCCGAGTGATTCGTATTGTGTGTGTGATCGTGTTCGTGAGTGGCATTGCAGGGCTGATTATCTCATCCATTGCCGGCAACAACGTGGGCGTGGTAACCACCATTGGCCTCATTACCTCGCTTGCCGCAGTGGTGTTGCTGACCGCATCCACCGTTGCCAACCGTCAACGCATTGATGCATTTAACGACGCTCTTGCCGAACAGGTGGAAGCACAGATCACCAGCGTTGTAGCAAGTGGAGCCAAGGAAGAGACGGTCCGCAAATTAGTACGCGACGCGATCAACCTTGGACGCAGCGCTTCGTGAAATTTACTGACGGCGAACTCGCACACTTCCTTGCCGAGGAAACCGGCAAGCGATTGATGGCAGTTCGCGAGCGCCTCTATAACGACGGTGCATCAACGTGGTACGCAAAAGATGTTGGCGATGCAGCCGCGCAACGATTTATTGATGAAACACTTGCCGAACACCGCCCGAATGATGCGGTGCTTTCGGAAGAAGCAGCAGACGATTCGGATCGCTTAACGGCCGACCGTGTGTGGATTATTGATCCACTTGATGGCACACAGGAATACAGCGAGTTTGATCGCGCCGACTGGGCCGTGCACATTGCGCTATGGGAACGCAAAGATGCAGACGGCAAGACATCAGATGAAGGAAGCATCACGCAAGCCGCCGTTGCACTACCTGCATACAACATGACACTGAGTACGCATCAGTTGCCACAAACACCAAAGCCACATGACGGCAAGCCTCGACTCGTGGTGTCGCGCACACGTGCCACGCGCGAAGCCGTAATGGTCGCCGAAGCACTTGATTGCGATGTCGCCCGACTGGGTTCGGCAGGTGCAAAAACCATGGCCGTGGTACTCGGCGAAGTGGACATTTATGTGCATGCAGGTGGCATGTACCAATGGGATTCGGCGGCCCCTATAGCGGTGGCTGCAGCTGCGGG
>JAURJB010000051.1 GCA_030832455.1 Acidimicrobiales bacterium | reverse complement strand
TGGTGAGACCTTGCTCACGACGCAACGAATCAACGAGTTCGAGCGCCTGCTGTTGGTGTCCAATATCGAGTGCGCTTGTTGGTTCGTCTAGCAGCAGCACAGGTGCCTCTTGCGAGAGTGCTCGCGCAATCACCAAGCGCTGCACCTCACCACCCGACAATGTGCCCAATGGGCGCCGTGCAAACGTGGCCAAATCAAGTCGATCAAGCACACCACCAACTACATCTCTGTCGTGCTTTGACTCCCATGAAAAGTGACGAACATATGGGTTACGGCCAAGCAATACGTAATCAAACACGCTCATGTCGAGTGGTATCAGGGGTGATTGAGGAACATAGGCAATATGTTGTGCTCGCCACCGCACCGACGTTGCCGGAATCTCCTTCTGATCAATTGCAATCGAGCCTGAATAAGGAACTAGCCCAGCAGCGGCACGCAACACAGACGATTTACCTGCACCGTTTGGCCCAATGAGACACAACCATTCGCCAGAGTACAGCAAGTCGTTGAAGCCATGCACGGCTTCTGTGCCGTTATAAGCAACACGAACATCACAAAATCCAAGTGCGGTCATGTTGATGTGTTCCTTGTGCGAAGCAAGTACAAAAAGAATGGAGCACCAAAAAATGCAGTGACGACGCCAATGGGGGTCTCTGCAGGATTAGCCAGCACCCTGCTTGGGATATCAGCAAACACCAAAAATGCAGCGCCGAGCAAAACGCTGAGCGGCAGCACCATGCGATAGCTGGCACCTGCGAGCAAACGCACAGCATGCGGAACGATGATGCCAACAAAACCGATGAGGCCACTGACCGCTACTACTGCTGATGTACCCAGCGTTGCGGCAAGCACAACAATTAAACGAACGCGACGAACATTGATCCCCAGTGCACTCGCCTCGTCGTCACCGACACGCATCACGTCTAGTAATCGACGATGCATCAGCAATACACCCGTGCTCAGCAATACATAAGGAAGCACTAAACGAACATCGCCCCATGTTGCACTTGACAATCGTCCAAGGATCCAGGAATACACTTGGCGCACAACATCGGTATTGCGTTGCAAAATAAAGGCCTGAATTGACGTCGCCAACGAAGTAACAGCGACTCCGGCCAGAATCAGTGTGGTCGTGGACTGCGTTGCTCCAAATGCGGTACCCACCACATAGGTAACCAACACCGCAACAAGTGCTCCGATAAATGCAGCAAGCGGAAGCGGATCAACAATCCAGTTCTCGGTGGCCCCTCGCTGAAACGCAAACACCAATGTGGCCCCTAGTCCCGCACCAGCGGCCACACCAAGCAAATACGGATCAACGAGAGGGTTCCGAAATACTCCCTGATAACTCGCTCCCGATATTGACAGCATTGATCCAACTATTGCTGCCAGCACCACACGTGGTGTCCGAATCAACCACACGATGTTCCAGTCTTGTTCCGAAACACCACTATCGATTTGGACGAGCGGTAGACGATTGAGAAATTCGAGCGGAATTCTCCACCACGTCGGACCAGCAGGTCCGATCATCGTGCCCACGAACATTGCTACGAGTAGCAACACTCCCGCGAGCGCAAACCAGGTGCGGTTACGGTTCACGAATTGGCTGAAACTACCGCATCACGAATTGCTGTGATGAGCTCAAGAACACGTGGTCCCCAGCGCGATGCAACATCGTCATCAAGTTCAACAATGTGATTTGCTGTTACTGCCTTGAGTCCACCCCAACCATCACGTGCTGCAACGGTTGTTGCATCTTGCGCACAACATTTGGTATCGGCAAGGAAAATGAAGTCTGGATCAGCAGACACAATCACCTCTGCAGACAACTGCGGATAATCGTTTCCTGATTCAACATTGTCGGCAATATTGCGCATGCCAAACAGGTTGAAGATCTGACCGATGAAGGTATTCGACGTTACCGAGTAGTACGTGTTGTCTAGCTCGTAGTAGTACGACAGCGGTGGTTCGCTGAATTGCACAGAAGCGACTGCTTCTTCAATTCCGGCCTGCAGAGTTTGTGAAACCTCAATTGCCTTTTGGCTGTTTCCTGTAAGTACTCCAAGTTGTTCAATCTGTTCGTACACATTTTCAATGCTCATAGCAGCACCGGCTACGAATACTGGAATGCTGAGTGTGTTCAACTGCTCAGCCAAACTTCCCGGATCATACGAAATGATCACTAAGTCAGGCGTATAGCTGCTGATTGCCTCAATGTTTGGTTCGAAACCAGAAAGCGGCGTGCCGAGTGCAACCGCTTCTGCTGGGTAGTTGGAGTATTCATCGACAGCAACAACTTGTGATCCTGCTCCTATTGCGTACAACATCTCTGTCGCGGTTGGCGACAATGAAATGATTCTGGTTGGTTGAGCGTCAAGAGTGAGATCACCAACGGTTACCGGAAATACATCTGCGGTAACAGCAACAGTGTCGCTTGACATTTCATTCGACGACCCGCAACTTGCCAAAACGGCAGTGAGGGAAAGAAAAAGACCGGCGATGCCGGCCTTGGTTAACTTGCTCATTTGGTCTCCTTGCTCTTCTTGCGAGAGCGGTTGATGAAGCTACGCATTAGGCGACCGGACTTGCAATTACCCCAATAAACACTGGAGAATCTGCATTACCGTTGCGGGACAGTGCCGGAATCTCACCGGACTTCGCTGAATGTTTTGCCCTTCGGCTATTGCCGAAGTAGGCATATCGTAGCGCATCAACGGCTTGGTGTGAAAATTTCTTACGCGAACAGTGCGGTGAGACGATTCATGCCCTCAACAAGGTCGCCATCGCCGAGCGCAAAGCTGAAGCGCGCATATCCAGGAGCACCGAACGCTTCACCTGGCACAAAAGCCACTTTGGCAACATCAAGCACCAAGTCGGCGAGCTCCATACTGTTTGATGCTGTCCTACCGCCGATGTCGCGACCAAGAAGTCCACGCACATTGGGGAAACAGTAAAACGCACCTTGCGGTTCCATGCACGTCACACCAGGAATTGCTGTGAGCATTTTGTGCATCAACGTTCCGCGGCGTTCAAAACTTTCGCGCATCATGACCACTGCAGATAAGTCTCCGCTCACGGCTTCAAGTGCTGCAATTTGTGCGACGTTAGAAACGTTTGATGTAGTGTGTGATTGAAAATTGATTGCTGCCTTCATCACATCCTTTGGACCAATCATCCAGCCCACTCGCCAACCGGTCATTGCATACGTTTTTGCAACGCCGTTCACGATGACGCACGTGTCAGCCAGTTCGGGGACGAGAGTTGGCATGCTCGCAAACGTGTGTTTGCCATAGGTGAGGTGTTCGTAAATTTCGTCGGTTATGACCCAAATGCCGTGTTGCACGGCCCATTTACCGATGGCGATCGTTTCTTCGGGCGAATACACCGCACCACTTGGGTTATCTGGCGACACGAACAACAACACTTTGGTGCGCGGTGTGCGTACTTTTTCGAGTTGTTCTACCGTTACTTTGAATTCGGTTTCTTCCGTGGTGTCAACCACCACCGAAACACCACCCGCAAGAGCAACTGCCTCTGGATACGTTGTCCAATACGGCGCGGGAATGATTACTTCATCGCCCGGATCGCACAGCGCAGCAAATGCAACGAACACCGCGTACTTGCCACCGACTGTGACTAACACTTGCGACGCATCCACGGAGAATCCGCTATCGCGTTTTGTTTTTGCAGCGATTGCTTCGCGCAACTCGGGCAAACCGGCTGCAGGCGAGTAGCGATGGAACTTTGGGTCACGCGCCGCACGAACCGCAGCTTCAACAATGCGCTCGGGTGTTGGAAAGTCGGGTTCGCCTGCACCAAAACCAATCACGTTTTCGCCCTTAGCTTTCAGCGCTTTAGCCTTGGCGTCAACAGCAAGCGTTGCCGATTCGGCAATGGCTGCCATGCGAGCAGAAACACGGTTTTGGGGGTTTTGATGCGATGTCACGCCTGCCATGCTTACACAGTGGAGTTGGTTGAAGCGAAAATCATTCTGGGCACAGCATGAATATCGACGATGTGCTCGATGCCGATTGGGATGCCGTAGGCACCCTACGAAACCCAGTATTGGTCGTCGCCCTGCGCGGTTGGTTTGACGTCTCTGGAGTGGCAACAGGGGCCTTGGAATGGGCAATTCAGGACCGATCGGTCACCATTGTGGCCTCAATTGACCCGGACCCATTTTTTGATTTCACCCAAGAACGACCCGAGACCGTGATTGACGAAGATGGCGAGCGGCACATTCGCTGGCCCGAAAATGACTTCCTGATTGCGCGCTTCCCCGAAGGATCACGCGACCTCGTCATGTTGTCGGGTGTTGAACCTCACTTGCATTGGGGCGTGTTTGCCGACTGCATCGTGGAATGTGCTAAACAACTTGGATGCGAAGTGGTGGTCACCGTTGGCGCCGCTGCCGAAGGTGTGCCACACACACGCTCACCTCACGTTGTGGGTAGCAGCAGCAACCATTCTCTCGCGCGTCGCCTTGGGCTCTCACGACCCCAATACCAAGGGCCCACGGGCGTGGTTGGCGTCATTCAAGAGCGCCTCGACCGCGAAGGCATTGCAGGAGTTTCGTTACGCGTTGGTGTGCCCCACTACTTGGCCAACGCTCAACATCCAAAATCGTCTGCTGCGTTGTTGCGACATTTAGAACACGTGCTTGGCATTCCTACCAGCCACGGTGAAATGTATGAAGAGATTCAGCGGTGGGAAGAACTGCACGATGCTGCTGTTGAGGGTGACGACCAAACCGTCAGCTACCTCACGATGCTTGAAGACGAATACGACCGCCGCACCGAGGCAGCACTGCCATCAGCCGATGCCCTCGCCGAGGAATTCGAGCAGTTCCTCCGCGAGCAGCAAGACGGCTCTGACGAATCCGATTAAGTACGCCTCATTTTGACTAAAAAATATCTTGCACAAGCGTTAACAACTAAGTGGACAAAAGAAAAGGCCCCGGGAATATTCCCGGGGCCTTTTCCATTCAATTAATTACTTCAGCTTGCGCCGCACTTCTTTGCTAACGCAAAGGCGTTTGTTCGTGTAGAGCCAAGTAGCGGTGTATAGGCAAGTGCTTCAGCGTTCTTCGGTCCGAAATCATTGAGTACCCATTGGAAGAATTGTGAAACTACTTTGTTCTTTGCATCAGATGCGGTTTGGCAGAGGCCGTATGTCACCGCACCCAGAGGGTATGCAGTTTTATTTGAAGTCTGTTTCCAGTTGAACGAAATCAAGCCTTTTGCATCTTGAGTTCCACCCGCAAGATGCGAGTTGTAGCCGGCAGAAGTTGGAGATACGAAAACTCCCGAAGCATTTCGAATGTTTGCGGCCCGAACTCCCTTGGCTGCACGTGAAGGGTCGGTGTAGTAGGACACTTCTCCATAACCAATTGTTCCGTTCGTGTTTGAAATGTAATTCGCCTGGTTATTGCTCTGTGGTTGACCAACGAATCGCGAACCGTAAGCCGTAATTCCTCCTGGAACGCAATTTTGGAAAGCATCATTAATCTTCCACGCTGGGTTAACGGCGCCCGCCATGTATTGGCAGAAGTTGTTGGTCGTACCCGAAGTATCTGCGCGGTACACCACCTGAATAGCTTTATTTGGCATCTTTATAGACACCTGCTTGTAAGTAGCAATGGTCTTACCGCCCACCTTGATGGAATATGTATCTTTCAGATTGACTTTCGAACTCATGCTCAATTCGCCCTTCGAACCAAGGGTCAGCGTTTTCACAGCCTTCTTAGCTGTGTCGTCAAACCACTCAAGCTTCTTTCCTTTGTTTGCCTTAAGTGTTGCAGGCAACAATGACACGGTGATTTTTGCAGTGGTCCTGGAGGCGTTTTCCCAAAGGACAGACGCACCCTTAACATCGGATTTCTTTTTTGTATTACCCCAAGGAGGACTCAAATTGACGTCACTTTGAATCGCTGGATGATTCCACTTATCGATGGTGCCACCGAATATTCCATTGATTGTGTTCGGGCTAAGCGAAAGCGTTGCACCTTTGAGCTCATCCAGTCGATAACCAATCGCAATCGCACCAGCTACATAAGGAACATAGTTCCATCCGAATGATGGCAAGTCGGCCGATCCAACTGCCGAGTCTGATCCGGCAAATTTGAAGGTGCCTGCTTTGAAGTTTTTCTTTCCTGTACCCGAACCAGTTGAGGTGTAGGTGAGGTTGTGACCGTATGTTTTATTGAATTCTGCAATTGCAGGTGTCAAAAATGAAACAGGGAATGACGCGCCGCCACCTGTGACATCTTCAGCTTTGGCTATCGACGACGTCGATAGCACGCCAGCAGTAGCGATCATTACCGCTACAAAACGCTTCGTACGCTTTTTCATATTTCTCCTTGTTAGGTGATGTAACTATCTACGTGGTGAGAATAGGTCCACATGCTTTCGGCGCTATAGACTCAACGCATACGATTGGTGAAAAGAAAGTGAACAGTGTCTTAACTGTCAGCCGAACTTTCCTTGTACGTAATCAGCAGTTCGCAAATCACTCGGATTTGTAAAGATCTTTCGTGTGGCATCAGCCTCAACTAAGTAGCCGGGACCGCCATCGGTCAAGAAAAACGCGCAGAAGTCGCTCACACGACTTGCCTGTTGCATATTATGCGTAACGATTACTACCGTAATTTTCTCGGCAAGCTCCTTGATCGTTTCTTCGATTCGAAGGGTGCTTCCTGGGTCAAGCGCGGAACATGGCTCGTCCATTAACAGCACCTGTGGTTCCACTGCTAGGGAGCGAGCAATGCATAGCCGTTGCTGCTGGCCACCAGAAAGTGATCCACCAGACGCGCCTAAACGATCTTTTACTTCCTTCCAAAGACCCGCACGCGACAAGCATTGTTCAACGATGTCATCATGATTATCCCGCTTCAGGTGAGCCAACTTGATTCCGGCCAAGACGTTTTCTCTAATTGTCATTGCGGGAAATGGATTGGGTTTTTGGAAAACCATTCCAACTTTTAACCTGATCAATGCAGGATCCTCAGATGGATCGTAAATGTCCGAACCATTTAAAAGAATCTCGCCTGCCATAGCTGCTGATGGAATGAACTCGTGCATCCGGTTCAATAAGCGAATAAACGTTGACTTTCCGCAACCAGATGGACCAATCAGGCCAGTAACAGTTCGCTCTGGGAAGCGCAGTGATACATCTGCGAGTGCATGATGTGTGCCGAACCAAGCGTGAGCACCTCGGGTTTCCAATCCTCTAAAGTCGGCGGATGCAACATGCTGTTGAGGCATCGTCGTAGAGGAGTCAACGTTCTGCGGTGTCATATTCTCAGTCCTTTTGCTCATGATTTTTTCTTCAACTTTTTGGCTTTTCGTGAATCAATTTGAGCCTTTTGTGTCGCGGTGGCGCCCAGCCGCCGGGCAAGGACAAAAAACCCAAACACCAGCGCAAGCAGAACAAGTGACCCTGTCCATGCTCTCGACGTTGAGTACTCCGTGCCGTACATAAACATCGAGAAGATGTAGGTAGGCAATGATGCAACAGTGCCCCCAACCGGGTTCCACACAAAACCATTTGTGTTAAGGGAAGTAAGCAGTAGCGGTGCAGTTTCTCCAATTACTCGAGCAACTCCCAAAATACCGGCTGTGATGAGGCCGGACTTTACAGTTGGAAGCACCACCATGATTGCCGTGCGCCACTGCCGCGCACCCAGTGCATAACCCGCGCTTCGCAAATCATCAGGTACAAGTTTCAGCACTTCTTCGGCAGTGCGAGAAACAGTTGGCAGCATGAGTACGGCAAGCGCGAGTCCACCGGCCACACCCGAATATTTGCCCATTGGCTGCACGACCGTCGTGAAAATAAAGAGTCCTGCGACAACGGATGGCACGCCCGCCATCGACTGCACGATGAATCTGACAAGAAATGTCATCCGACCGCGCACTTCAGTGAGATAGATACCGCTCAAGATTCCGAGTGGAAGGGTAATCACAGTTGCGATTGCCACCATGATCAGTGATCCAACAATTGCGTGACCTGCGCCGCCAATGTTGAACTCGTCTTCAGGTGTTGACGTGCGCATATCCGAGAAGAAATATCCCGGATATATCGCGTTATAACCCTTCAATAAGACCGTAAGAAATATCGATAACCAGGGAACAAAAGCGAGGACAGCCAGAGAAGTAAACACCACTCTTAAAACTGCATCTCGTCGTTCTTTTACTCCCAATCGCGCGGTTTGACCAACGATCCATGCAACATTGACAAGTAGGAACGCCAAT
>JAURJB010000050.1 GCA_030832455.1 Acidimicrobiales bacterium | reverse complement strand
ATGGGCGTCTTTGAGATCGATGCATTTGCCAAGGGTACCTTTGCTATAGCAGATGTTCTTGCCGAGGCGAAGGATGCGATGACCATCATTGGTGGTGGCGAAAATGTATCGATGAACACACGCACCGTTGGGGTGTTGTGCAAATCTTCGGGAGTCGTTTGGCCTTGTGGACCATAGTGACGAACGCTTGTCCTGCCTGCTTCGAGTTCGCCTTGTGTGTCACGGGCAACCACACGGTCGAGTTCTGCATTGCCAAGTGTTCCGCCTTGAGCGCCTTCGGGCGTGACGAGAAGTAGCGAACCAATGTGTGGTCCGTCAATGACCGAGGCAAGAGCAACGGGCAGATTTTCGCGCACGCGCTGAGCAAACTGTTCGTACAACGACATGGCGGCTACCAGGTAAGTGGCTGAATAAAGAGGTGAATGATTCCGCCGCACGTCAGGCCAACGGCAAATGCCTCATCGTCTGAATATCCAAACGTGACGAGTCGTGGCTGGTTGTCGCCATGCAGAATAGATAACGCTTCGGCAACCACTGCGCCTTCAACACAACCACCGCTGACTGAGCCAATTACTTCACCGTCGCCATTGACTGCCATTGCTGCACCTGGGTCGCGTGGGCCTGAACCTTCAATGTCAATCACGCGGGCGATTGCAATGGGTTTGCCTTGTGCCTTCCAGCGGTCGAGGTCATCAAGTAGATCGCGCATCATTCCAGTCAATCGGCAGAAATGACGCGTGTGAGGCGTTCCATCGCCTCAATCGAATGACCCTCAACAAAGTTGTCGATATAGGGAAGGGCGGCAGCCATCCCTTTGGCCAGTGGTGCATATCCTGGCGTTACCTTCAGTGGGTTCACCCAAATCAAGCGATGTGAAACTCGCTGCAAGCGTTTCATTTGCTCGGCGAGTAGCTCGGGGTTGCCGCGGTCCCAGCCATCGGAGAGCACAATCACAATTGCGCCGCGAGCCATGCCACGAACTCCCCACGTGTCGTTGAACTTACGCAGGCTTTCGCCAAGGCGTGTGCCGCCACTCCAGTCGGGCACTTGTTGTGCAGCACGGGCAATGGCTTTGTCTGGGTCGCGGTTGCGAAGTTCTTTTGTCAGGCGTGTGAGGCGAGTGCTGAAAGCAAATGCTTCAACGCGTTGGCGGCCGGCAACTGCTGCATGCATAAACCGCAACAGCGCGCGAGCGTATGGCTCCATGCTTCCCGAAATATCGAGCAACACAACAATGCGACGCAAGCGATCGGTGGGTTGTTTCCAGTGCAGGCGCATGGGTTCGCCACCATGACGCAGTGATGCTCGAACGGTTGTGCGTATGTCGTGGCGCGAGCCAATGCGTTTTGCCGTTGTCAATCGCAATGACGAGCGCGGTGGCCCTGCAAATCGCAGCGCTTGCATCAGTTGCTGGGCTTGTGCAAGTTCGGTGTCGTCGTATTGCGCGAAGTCTTTGGTGCGCAGTGCTTCTGCTGCAGAAAATCGCAAGTGCACAGCGGGGTTGGTGTCGTATTCGCCGGCACTTTGGTCATCGCCCGATTCGTCATCAATCAACAACGTGATGTGTTGCGGAGGTTGATCCTCGGCGCTCGCATCACTGTGTCGCTGATCCCAAAACACGGCAAAGGCGCGATCGAAAATCGGTTGGTCTTCGGGTCGTCGAATCAGTGTGGTACGCGCAGACCAATACACATCGGAACGATTGTCGAGGGCAACGATGTCGAGAGCGTGCACAAATGTCAGTACTGAATCGAGCGGAACGAGTAATCCCGCACCGCGCAAAACGCGTGCAAATGAAACGGCTATTTCTTCGGGTGACGAGGCGAGCGCACTGGTCACGAGTTAACCGTGTAACAGGCCGCGGTCAAATGCCTGGGCAACGAGTTGCGCAATTCCTTGTTCGTGCACACGATCATGATCTTCTCGGTATTTGAGCACGGCGCCAAGCGTTGCCGACACCACGGATTCATTTAGTTCACGTGCACCAAGTTGAGCGAGCGCGGTTGCCCAGTCAATGGTTTCGGCGACCCCAGGGGGCTTATACAAATTGAGCGACCGCATGTGTTCGACAGCAGCAGCAACTTGTTTGGCGAGTGATTCGGCAATTTGTGGCACGCGCATGCGCACGATGGCTACTTCGCGTTCGAAACTTGGGTGATCGACCCAGTGGTACAGACAACGACGCTTGAGTGCATCGTGAACATCGCGTGTGCGGTTTGATGTGAGCACCACGATGGGTGGGCGAGTGGTACTAAAGGTGCCCAACTCGGGAATGGTGACTTGAAAATCAGACAGAATTTCAAGTAGGTAGGCCTCGAACTCGTCATCGGCACGGTCAATTTCATCAATCAGCAGCACAGCTGGAGTTTCGCGTTGATCGATCGCGCGCAACAACGCACGCTTAATCAGGAAGCGCTCGTTGTATAACTCGCCTTCAAGTTCAGAAGTCTTCTTGCTTGTGGCTTCACCTGTTGCCTCTGCCGCACGAAGGTGGAGCAACTGGCGCGAATAATCCCAGTCGTACACCGCTTGCGAGGCATCGATGCCCTCGTAGCACTGCAGGCGAATCAGTTCGCCTCCAGTCATGGCGGCAATCACTTTTGCCAATTCAGTTTTGCCAACACCTGCCTCGCCTTCAAGCAGCAATGGCCGCTTCAGTGCAAGCGTGAGATACACCGCTGTTGCAAGTCCTTCGTCGGCTAAGTACTGCTGCTCGGCTAACGCGCTACGAACTTGATCTACTGATTGAAAGTTCGTCAAAGCCATGCAGTCAGATTAGGCGCAGTGCGATCATGAATCGAAGCCCAGACCGAGGCGGTCGAGGCTACGTAGCCACAGGTTGCGTTTGCCCGATTTGTCCTCGCGGTTGAGCGACCAGCGTGTGGCCTGAATGCCTATGAATCGAAACGGCTCAGGAGGGAAGGGCAGTGGCTTGCTTTGCACAAACTTGGATTGTGTTGCAGGAGTTTTGAGACCATCAATCATGTCCAGCATCACTTCTGCGCCAAAGCGTGAACTCGCCACGCCAAGCCCTGTGTACCCAATGGCGTACGCCACTCTGTCGCGCATGGCTTGACCCCAAAACACGCTGTATCGACTGCACGTATCAATCGCGCCGCCCCACGCATGCGAGAAGCGCACACCTTCTAATTGCGGAAACGTTTCAAAGAAGTGTTGCGAAAGTTTTGCCCATGTTTCGGGGCGCGATTCAAGTTCGGCGTTGACTTTGCCACCAAAGAAATAGACGGCGTCGTATCCGCCCCACAAAATGCGATTGTCGGCGGTGAGTCGGTAGTAGTGAAACTGATTCGAGATATCCGACAAACCTTGACGGTTCTTCCAGCCAATGCTCTCGAGTTGTTGCGGCGTGAGTGGCTCGGTGGTTAAGCAATAGTCGTATACGGGGGCAATGTAGTTGTGCATGCGACGCAGTAGTGGCTTAAACGCATTTGTTGCGAGTGCTACTCGTTTGGCATCAACTTTTGATAACGGGGTCTCGACCACAATTCCGCCTGGTGAATAGTCGAGGCCAATTGCTTTGGTGTCTTCGTAAATGCGCACACCAAGTTGTTCGGCGGCGCGCTTTAAGCCCCATGCAAGGCGCGCAGGGTCAACAAGTGCAGCAGTGTCTTTACACCACATTCCACCCGTAAATATTGGTGATGCCACTTCTTTGCGTACAGCAGCTTCATCCAGCCATTCCACATTGTGGCCAAACTCAACAAGCTGGTGATAGTCGTCGATGAGTTCGTCGAGATATGTGGCCGAGTGTCGTGTGCTCGCAATTTCGATCACACCATTGCGCTCAAAGTCGCAATCGATGTTGTATCGCTTGATTGCCGCTTCAATCTCGTTCATGTTCTCGAGGCCAAGGTCTTCGAGCAGACCAACCTCATCAGGAAACCGTTGTTGCGCGTTGGCGATTCCGTGCGTCAAGCTCGAGTCCATGAAGCCGCCGTTGCGTCCGCTTGCAGCAGACCCAATCTCGTGTGCCTCAATTAAAACCACGTCGCGATCAGGGTCGCGCTCTTTGGCCAGGATGGCTGTCCACAGTCCGGTGTAGCCGCCACCCACGATGCAGAGGTCGCACGTTTCGGCGTGCACCAGCATGGGGTTCGACTCTGGTTCGTCTGCGTCGTCAAACCAATACGGAAAGGAATCGGCGTCCGCGATCGCGTCCAAAAAACGCTCGTCTTGTTGATACCCACCCATGGGTTTCTCACCACCTAACTGGCTCAACAGTAGCAGTGTGGCAAGTAGCGTTTGCCTGATGGAACTTGGAATTTCGCAACGAACTGCGGCAGTTGCAGCCGCTTCGGCCGGACTTGGTTTTGCCACCGCCAAGGCCTTGGCAAATGAGGGGGTGCGTGTCGTGATCTGTAGTCGCGATGCCGACCGGGTCGCCTCAGCGGCACGTGAAATTGGCCATGGATGCGTTGGTGTGGTGGCAGATGTATCCACCGTTGAAGGGGCATTGGCATTCGTTCGCGAAGCACAATCGGTGTTGGGCCGGATTGACATTTTGGTGGCAAACGGTGGGGGACCGCCTGCCGGAAACTTCACATCAACTGATCTCAGTGTGTATCCAGCAGCAATTGAGCGTTCGATGCTTGCAACTGTTGCGATGTGCAAAGAAGTGATTCCTGCAATGCAGCAGCAACGCTGGGGCAGAGTCGTGGCCATCACCAGCACAGCAGTGCGTCAACCGTTTGCAAACCTCATTTTGTCCAGCACTGCGCGCGCGGGCTTAACTGCATTTTTAAAAACTGTGTCAACCGAAGTTGCAGGCGATGGTGTCACGGTGAACACGGTGCAACCAGGAACTCACGCCACTGATCGAATAAAGCAACTGTATGGATCAATGGAGGGTGCTGCCGAAGGTATTCCGGCTGGCGTTGTTGGCGACCCACAAGACTTTGGCAGCGTTGTCGCATTTTTGTGCAGCGAGCACGCAAAGTTTGTTACGGGTACGCACCTCCATGTTGATGGTGGTTCGTATCCGGGGTTGATGTAATCGCGAGTACTTAGTTGCTGGCTTCTTCCAGGGCACGGCGCACGAGCACCTTTGCCAGATGTGTGCGGTATTCACTTGATGCATTCAAGTCGCTTTGTGGTTCTGCTTCGTTTGCGGCAAGCTCGGCGGCATCGGCAATTGATGCGCCGTTAGCGAGTGCTGCACTGACGCTGGTGGCAAGGATCGGTGTCGAGCCCATGTTGACAAGAGCAACACCAGAGTTGTTGCCATTGCGCCATGCTGCAACACCAACGATTGCCCAGTCTTGTGCGCGGCGATTGAACTTCTGAAAGCTCCATCCACCTGATGTTTTTGGAACGCGAATTTCAACGAGTAGCTCGTCCGGAGCAAGCGCGCTTTCGAGGAAGCCTTTGTAGAAATCTTTGGCTGCAATCTGGCGTTGCCCGTTTGGTCCTTGAACGACATACGTTGCACCGAGGGCAAGCGTGGTGGCAGGCAAATCGCTTGCCGAGTCGGCGTGGGCGAGTGATCCGCCAATGGTTCCCCGGTGTCGCACTTGGGCGTCGCCAACGTGGCTGGCAGCGTGAGCAAGCAGTGGCACATGCTGTTTCACGATTTCTGACTTCTCTACATCCATGTGTCGCGTTAATGCACCAATGGCGATGTGGTCACCTGCGTCCTTGACGTACGACAGGTCGGCAATGCGACCAATGTCGATGAGCATGGTTGGTTGTGCCAAACGAAGTTTCATGAGCGGTATCAAACTGTGGCCACCGGCCAAGAGTTTTGCTTCATCGCCATATTCACCCATGAGTGAAATGGCCTCTGCTGCTGACGATGCTCGCTTGAAATCAAATGCTGCTGGTATCACTGTTGTGTCCTCTATTTCTTCGCCTGTTGGATGGTGCGCCATACGGTTTGTGGTGACGCGGGCATTGCCATGCTGGTAACACCAAGTCCTGATAGCGCGTCGATAACCGCATTCATTACTGCAGGTGCTGCGCCGATGGTTCCTGCTTCACCCACACCTTTTACTCCAAGTTGATTCGTCGGTGAAGGAGTGATCGTGTGGCCGGTGATAATCGACGGTACGTCACTTGCTGCGGGTACGAGGTACTCGGCAAGTGTTGTGGTCTTCAAGTTTCCATCCGAGTCGTAGACGGCTTCTTCGAATAGCGCTTGGGCAAGTCCTTGGATTACTCCACCGTGAACCTGACCTTCAACGATGAGCGGATTGATCTGGTTTCCACAGTCATCAATTGCCACGTACTTGAGTACCTGAACTTTGCCCGTCTCAACGTCTACTTCCACAATGCAAATGTGAGTACCAAACGGCCACGAAAAGTTTGGAGGGTCGTAGGTGTACTGGGCTTCCAAGTTTGGCTCAAGTCCATCTGGCAAGTTGTGCGCAGTGAAGGCGGCAAAGGCGAGTGCAGCCATTGGCAAGGAACGATCCGGCGAGCCCTTCACGCTGAAAAGACCATTTGCGAACTCGAGGTCATCTGCTGCACACTCAAGTTGATGTGCGGCGATCAGACGCGCCTTTTCAATCACTTTGTCGCATGCTCCGGCAATTGCAACACCACCAACGGGAAGTGATCGCGAGCCGTATGTGTCCATGCCAAGTGGTGCAATTGCGGTGTCGCTATGCAACACATCAATATCTTCAACTGGGATTCCGAGTTTCTCCGAAGCAATCATTGCCCACGAGGTTTCGTGACCTTGTCCATGTGGCGAAGTCCCGGTAACCACCTGCACCTTTGCCGTTGGCAGAACGCGAACCGTTGCGGCTTCCCAGCCACCTGCTCCGTAGTTCAGTGAGGCAAGTACGCGCGATGGCGCCAATCCGCACATTTCAAAGTACGAAGCCATTCCGATGCCGATTCGCTTTGCTGCACCAGGAACGTTTTGTGTTTTCTGTTGCTCGCGAATGCCTGCATAGTCAGCCATTTGCGTTGCTTTTTCGGCTGCTAATGCATGGTCTCCCGAGTCGTAGGTGAGGCCGCTAAATGCCGTGTATGGGAACTGTTCTTTTTGAATGAAGTTGCGCTTGCGTAATTCGTAAGGATCAATATTCATTTTGCGAGCAAGTGCATCCATGCCACATTCGATTGCATACGTTGCTTCTGGTCGTCCTGCACCACGGTATGCATCGGTAGGTGTAAGAGAGGTAAATACACCCGTGCAACTGAAGTCGTATGCCTGAGGCAAGTTATACACGCCTGCATACAAGAACGCTCCAAGCAACGGCACTCCGGGGGTGACCAACTGCAAATACGCGCCCATGTCAGCAATAATGCGGAATCGAACAGCGGTCAGCTTGCCATCACTGTCTGCGGCAAGTTCAACATGTTGTATCTGTCCACGTCCATGGATCGTGGCGTGGGCGTTTTCACTGCGTTCTTCAACCCAACGAACTGGCACATTGTGCTTGCGGGAAAGTGCCAAACACAAGAGTTCTTCTGCATACACGTCGAGCTTTGAACCAAAACCTCCACCAACACTTGGTGCAACGATGCGCAATTGATGTTCTGGGATACCGAGCGTGAGCGCAGCCATCACTTTGAGAATGTGTGGAACTTGGGTAGCGGAATACATGGTGACATCGCCACCAAATGGTTGAGGAACAGCAGCAATCGCGCGCGGTTCCATCGCCATTGGGATGAGTCGTTGCTGAACATAACGCTCTTTGACTGTGTATGCGGCATTCTTGAATGCTTCTTCAACACAACCAGGAGTTGACTCAATGAGCAGTGGCCAGGTGTAACTGGAGTTTGTGCCAAGCTCTTCATGCAAAATCACCTTGTCACTGAGTGCTTCATCCAAGTCGACAACCGCAGGAAGCACTTCGTATGTGACTTCAATGAGGTCAAGTGCGTCGCGAGAAATGGTTTCACTTGTGGCGAGAACTGCAACAACTCCATCGCCGACATAATGAACCTTGCTCACCGCAAGTGGGTAGTGAACCGGGTTTTTCATGTCTGGCGTGACTGGCCATGCGCAAGGCATTGGTGCCGCCCACAACGATTCAAGGTCTGCACCTGTGTACACCGCAACAACGCCGGGCAATGCCGCAGCAAGCGTGGTATCAATGTTGACGATACGAGCGTGCGCATGCTCGGAACGTTTGACCGCTAGGTGCAACGCGCCTGGAATGCTCAGGTCATTAGTGAATTTTCCTTCACCAGTGAGGAGGGCCGGATCTTCGCGGCGAAGTAGGCGTGTGCCGACCACCGTGTTTGGACGATTGTCTGTCATAGTCATGACGTTCCCCTTTACTCTGCTGCTGCTAATACCGACTTCACAATGTTGTGGTAACCCGTGCATCTGCACAAGTTGCCTTCAAGACCAAGGCGCACATCGTCCTCAGTTGGGTGGGGGTTTTCATTCAGCAATCCAATTGCCGCCATCACCATTCCGGGAGTGCAGTAACCACATTGCAGTCCATGATTTTCCATGAACGCTTGTTGCATCGGGTGCATTACGCCATCCTTGCTTAAACCTTCAATCGTGGTGATCGAACAACCATCTGCTTGTGCAGCAAGAATGGTGCAACTCTTCACTGCTTCACCATCTAGGTGAATTGTGCATGCTCCACAACTAGAAGTATCGCAACCAATATTTGTTCCCGTCAGATTCGCATTCTCGCGAATGAAATGAACAAGCAAGGTTCGTGGTCTTGTGTTAGAATGTGGTGCGACGCCGGGTTCGTGGTCCTTGTGTTAGAATGTGGTGCGTCCTAGTGAGCGCCGGGCGGGGCACGTGAAGTGGGGCAAGGG
>JAURJB010000004.1 GCA_030832455.1 Acidimicrobiales bacterium | reverse complement strand
CCATTCATCCACCGTTCACAGACATTCGCAGTGTGCAGACGTTGATAGATGCTGATGATTTACGCATACATCTTGGAGCGCAAAATTGTCATTGGGAAGATAAGGGGGCATTCACGGGAGAAGTCGCAGCATCGTTTCTTGCCAAGCTCGCTGTTCAGTACGTTATTATTGGGCACAGTGAACGTCGTGAATTATTCGGTGAAACCGATACAGACGTTTCTAAAAAAATCACTACTGTCCAGAAATTGAACATGTATCCCATCGTGTGCGTGGGTGAAACACTTGAAGAGCGCGAGTCGGGTCGTACAACAGAAAAAGTCATGGGACAGGTTCGGGCAGCCCTTGTTGGGCGAAACGTTGAGCAAGTGTGCAACATGGTGATCGCCTATGAACCCATTTGGGCTATCGGTACCGGTCGTACCGCATCAGCGGGTGACGCACAGGCGGTAATTGGGGCAATTCGGGCACAGGTGCAAGAGGTGGCTGGTGAAAAAGCTTCATCTGCAGTTCGGCTTCAATATGGGGGAAGTGTCAAAGCCGGCAATATCGGGGAAATTATGGCACAGCCAGACATTGATGGGGCCTTGGTCGGTGGGGCCTCGCTTGATCCAAGTGAGTTCGCTCGGATCATCCAATATCGCAACCGATAGTGCGATTGCGCCCAACCTTGTAACCTATTGTTTACCTATCGGGACGCATTGCCCGATCCAATTGGGGCAACCCAACTTATCGACGGGGAGGTCGAAAGTGAAGAAAACCAACAAGCTCGCTGGAGCTGTTGCTGGATTCGCTGCACTGTCACTCATTGTGGCGGCATGTGGTGGAAGCAGTAGCGACGAAAGCAACGAAGGAGCGGCATTTACAAGCCTTGATGCTTGTGCAACCCGCACCTACGACTATGTAAAACCAGAATCAACCAGTGCAGGTATGACGATTACTTACGACATTGCTCCAGAAGCAGTGTGGGAAGACGGATCGCCAATCACTGTTGCAGACTTTGCAGCAACGTGGGATGCATCATTGAACACACCTGGTTCATTGTCAACAACTGGTTATGACCAGGTGTTGTCAGTTGAGGCAGGATCGAGCGACAAGCAAGTGATTGTCACCTTGAAGGCCATTTACGCGCCGTATAAGGGTCTATTTGGCTCATTGATCAAGGCAGCATCAGTGGAGAACACATCAGATATCTCCGCAGATTTTTCTGATTTGCTTCCGTACTCAGGTCGCGCTTACAAGATGGAATCATGGAGCAAGGACCAGTTGGTCTATGTTCCGAACGAAAATTATTGGGGTACTGATAAAGCAGTAGCTCCAAAGATCGTGATGGTTCCAAAGGCTGACCAAGATACCGAAATTGCAGCAATCAAGGCTGGCGACGTCGACTTCATCTATCCGCAGTACTACCAGGGCATTGAAGAAGCAGTTGCACAAGAAAACATTGCATCATCGGTTCAATTCGGTGGTGACTACGAAGGGTTCTACTTCAATCAGAAGTGTGGACCTTTTGCAGACGATGACTTCCGTGCAGCATTCTCGATGTCAATTGACCGTGAGGCACTGTTCGCTCAGATCTACACACCGATCGCA
This sequence comes from Acidimicrobiales bacterium, assembly GCA_030832455.1. GTDB lineage: Bacteria > Actinomycetota > Acidimicrobiia > Acidimicrobiales > Ilumatobacteraceae > UBA3006. The sequence continues at coordinate 54,513 of JAURJB010000004.1, read as the reverse complement.
CCGACAGGAATACTGTTGGAATGTGGTCCAATCACCCCTGGTGATTTCTGTGTCGGTGATGAGTTTGCCGGAAGCTTTGACGCTGAAGGTGCTGCAAAAATCATGGAAGATGCTGGATGGGAAAAAGATGGTTCGGGCTTCTGGGCGAAGGATGGCGTAGCGCCTGAAATTCGCTGGGTCGTCAACACCGGTAACACCCGTCGTGAAAGCACACAGGCTTATTTGATTCCATTGCTGCAAGCAGCAGGATTCAACGTAAAGGCTGATAACTGCGATGCAGCGTGCTATTTCCAGAAGCGTTTGCCAGCACTCGACTACGACTTGGCGATGTACATCAGCACGGCTCCACCGGATCCTGCGTACCTCACATCTTCATTTGTGTGTGATCAGATTCCAACCGATGCCAATGGCAACGTAGGTCAGAACTCACAGGGTTGGTGCAACACTGAAGCATCAGATTTGCTCCATGCAGCAGACGTCGAAGTTGATGCAACACAGCGTGCCGACAACATCAAGGCTGCTCTTCGTTTGATGGCTGAGGATCATGTCATGTTGCCATTGTTCCAGTTCCCGAAGTCGGGCTTCTGGCGCACAGACCGAGTTGGTGGTCCAGTTGATGCTGACTTGAATAACTACACCGCCTTTATCAACTTCAACCAGTGGACTGACGTTGATGGTGACGGAAAGATCGTCATCGGTGCAGAGCAGTGGCCAGAGTGCCTCAACCCAATCACGGAGTGTGCAAACTCTTCGTGGATGGTCTGGACAACAGCATTCCCTGTTAGCCCAGGTGCATTTGCAACCACTAATGATGGTGCTTATGAAGTGACCAACTTGTTGGTTAGTGAGCCGGTAGTTACGGTTCTCTAGATAACTATTAATCATTACGCATGTACGGTGCGCGACCTGAGCCGAAAGGTACGGGTCGCGCACCGTCTGCATAAGTAGTGCAAATGTCTTTGTGAAATAGGGAGGTGTGGATGTTTAGGTTTGCGCTTCGCCGCTCGGCCTGGGCTATTCCAACTTTGTTCCTCGTCACATTTCTGGTGTACATCGCATTGCGCATGGGCACCGACCCACTAGCGAGTTATATGCGCTCAAATCCGCGTGCTACGCGTTCGAAGATCGCGCAATACAAGGAACTCAATGGTCTTGGCTCAAACTTCGTCACGGGCTATTTCAGTTGGTTGCAAAATTTCGTAACATTTAACTGGCCACGCAGCATCAAAGGCAGTCGCGAAGTCTGGCCTGAACTTAAGGATGCATTGGCAAATAGCGCGCGTCTCGGTGCTGCCGCAACAACGGTAGGTGTATCAATCGGTTTGACAATAGGAATTTTCGCAGCGCTTCGACCAGGCGGCAAGCGGGATGTGGCTGTCAATACGGTTGCATTTGTTGGCATTTCGATCCCTCCGTATATCTCATCAATATTGTTGCAATTATTGTTTGCGGTGTATTGGAGCAAGTGGTTCGGCAGCACTTTGTTTCCTACGTCCGGTGTGTATCCACCAGGTCAGGATGGTTTCAACTTGGTGCTCATGTTGAAACACATGGCGTTGCCAACAGTCGTCGTTGCGATCCAAATCATTGCTGTGTATAGCCGTTATATGCGATCATCACTTCTTGATGTATTGAATTCTGACTATATGAGGACCGCTAGATCGAAAGGATTAAGCGAGTTTCGTGTGTTGATGCGCCACGGCGTACGCAACGCACTCATCCCCGTGATCACGATCGCTGCTCTAGATATTGGAGCAATTGTTGGTGGTTTGATCATTACAGAAAATATTTTTGACTACCCCGGCACTGGAAAGTACTTCCTCAGCGCTTTTGCTAACGGAGATTTCCCTCTATTGATGCCGCTGATGGTGATTATCGTTGGCTCAGTGTTGTTGTTCAATTTGATCGCTGATTTGTCATATGCCATTCTTGATCCGAGGATCCGACTTGACTGAGATCGTTATCCCAACGTTTACCCCGCGTCAATTGGCGTGGAAACGATTCATCGGCCACAAGGCTGCAGTCGTATGCTCGATCGTTCTTGTGCTGTTGGCCCTGGCTGTGATTTTGTCTCCTTTGACCGCTCGTTACGGGGTGAACGAGTCCGTTAAGGCTCCACCGAATTCCTATTTGTCTCCGTCAAAACTGGCGTGGTTAGGAACTGATGATATTGGACGCGACTTATACAGTCGATTGATCTATGGCACTCGAGTGTCTCTCTTAATTGGGCTGTGCAGCGCGTTTATTTCTGTGTTTGTCGGTTGCGTAGTTGGAGCTATTGCTGGATTTAGGGGAGGCCGTTTTGACGATGTAATTATGCGTGTAACGGACTTGTTTCTGGCGTTTCCGTTCTTGGTCGCATTGCTGGTAGTACGCAACATGTTCGGTTCAGTTGATTGGCTTACTTTCATCATCGGAGATATGTCGTCGTTGCGATTCATCATCTTCTTGCTGTCGTTCTTTGGGTGGATGGGCGTGGCCCGAATCGTTCGTGGCCAAGTACTTGCCTTGAAAGAGCGAGAATTCATAGAGGCTGCTCGTGCCGCAGGGGCATCTCGCAGCTACATCATCAAGCGACATTTACTGCCAAACTCAATTGGACCAATTATGGTGGCCCTGACATTTTCTGTGGTTGGTGCGATTTCTGGTGAAGCAACGTTGTCGTTCTTTGGCTATGGACCGCAACCGGGAGCTGGCGCTACATCGCTTGGTCTTTTAGTTGGCCAGGCTAAGGGTGCTGTGCAGACTGGCTTTTGGTGGATCGCCTTGTTTCCATGTTTGATTCTTGTACTCATTTCGTTATGTATCAATTTTATTGGTGATGCCCTGCGAGACGCCACTGACCCACGGCTGGATGCCACCAAGTGATGGCTGAATCAGTTCTGAGCATTCGTGATCTACGTGTCACTTTCCAAACTCAAATGGGTGAATTATGTGCTGTGCGAGGTGTTGACGTTGACATCGCTGCGGGTGAAATCCTTGGAGTCGTTGGCGAGTCAGGTTCGGGGAAGTCCGTTTCGTTCCTCGCCGCAATGGGATTACTGCCAGCAACAGCAACAGTAACGGGAAGCGTCATGCTCGACGGCGTTGAACTCATCGGTGCAAAGAAGAAGCTAGTTCGCTCAATTCGTGGGCGGTTGATGAGTATGGTGTTTCAAGATCCACTTTCGGCGCTGAATCCTGTGCACCGAGTTGGCGACCAGATTGTCGAAATGATTCAGTCTCATCAAAAGATTGACGAGACAAAGGCGTTCGCGCGTGCTGTTGAGCTACTTGAAATTGTGGGGATTCCTCAGCCTGATGAGCGAGCAAAACAATATCCGCACGAATTTTCGGGCGGTATGCGCCAGCGAGTGGTTATCGCGATGGCGATTGCGAACAATCCGAAAGTACTGATTGCCGATGAGCCAACCACCGCTTTGGACGTAACTGTCCAAGCACAGATCTTGGAAGTAATTCAGCGTGTGCAGCAATCCTTTGGAACTGCTGTTGTATTGATTACTCACGATTTAGGTGTTATTGCGCGTGTGGCCGATTCGGTGAATGTGATGTATGCAGGACGCAATGTAGAGAGTGGATCGGTGCAGGACTTGTTCGATCATCCTTCACATCCGTATACACGAGGCTTGCTCAGCTCGTTGCCACAGGAAGGTATCGAAAGGCTGGTCCCGATAGCCGGTTTCCCTCCGAACATGCTTGCGCCGCCTCCAGGTTGTGGATTTGCTCCACGCTGTCCACATGTCATTCAAAGTTGCAATGCATCATTGCCATCATTGGTTCCTTTTGAAGGCCTAATGACGTCATGCATTCGTGCTGACGAGTTGCGGATTGGGGGATTGCGATCATGAACATGCAATCTCAAGCCCCGCTTCTCAGCGTCCAGAATTTGGTTAAGAATTTTGAACTGCGGGCGAGTAAGGGCCTGCGAAAATCAAAACGTATCGTCCAAGCAGTCTCTGATGTCTCATTTAATGTCAGCACAGGTAAGACACTTGGCATTGTTGGTGAGTCTGGGTCTGGAAAGACAACTGTTGGTCGGTCAATCCTGCAGCTGATCACTCCAACGTCGGGCAGGATCTTTTTTGACGGACAGGATCTCACGGAGCTGTCGTTCGAAGAGTTGCGTGTGGTGCGTCGTCAGATGCAGATTGTATTTCAGGATCCTTTCGCATCACTTGATCCGAAAATGACAGTTGGTACTTCAATTTCCGAACCATTGGTAGTCCAGGGAATCTCCGGTGATCATCAAGATCGTGTTGCTGAGTTGCTTGATTTAGTTGGCCTCGCACCAGACCATGCTCGAAGGTTTCCGCATGAATTTTCTGGTGGACAGCGACAACGGGTCGGAATCGCGCGAGCACTTGCTCTGGATCCCAAACTGATTGTGCTTGACGAACCAGTATCTGCTTTGGATGTGAGCATTCAGGCCGGAGTGGTCAACTTGTTTGGTGATTTACAGAAACGTCTTGGCATGTCATTTGTGTTCATCGCTCATGATTTGTCTGTCGTCCGTCACATTGCAGATGATGTTGCGGTGATGTATCTCGGAAAGATTGTAGAAATTGGCAATAAGAATGCCGTGTACAACGATCCATCGCATCCGTATACGAAGGCTCTGTTGTCTGCTGTGCCGTTACCGGATCCAAAAGTGGAACGGTTGCGTCATCGGATCATGCTGGAGGGCGATGTTCCTTCACCCGTCAACCCGCCGACTGGATGTCGATTCCGTACCAGGTGTTGGAAAGCGACCGAATTGTGTGCGCAAACCGAACCCGAACTTGTGGCTCGAGCAACGGGGCAGCAGTCCGCCTGCCATTTCCCCGAATAGTTAAAGTCGTTTTTCTCTCGGTAGCATTAACTCGTGCGTAATTTGATCACAATCATCACGGTCATCATTAACGTCGTTTCACTCGTTGCACTTGTTGTAGGAGTTCTTCTCCACAGTGGTCGTGGCGGTGGTTTGAGCGATATGTTTGGTGGAGGCGGTGGTGCTGCATTGGGTTCGGCGGCTGCCGAGCGCAATCTCAATCGAATTACCACGGTGTTCGCGTTGGTGTGGGTCATCACGGTCATCGCACTCGGAATGTTTCTCGCGTAAGCACCAACAGTCAGGTAAAATAGAAGTCCACGTCGGAGTGGCGAAATTGGCAGACGCACCAGCTTGAGGGGCTGGCGCTCGAAAGGGCGTAGGGGTTCAAGTCCCCTCTTCGACACCATTGTTGCGTAGAATTTTCTTGTGAGCAGCGTTCAGCAGATTCAAGCGCGAACGCTTCGGGTTTTGGTTGTAGGTCAAATTGCTGGGTCGGCAGCGCTATCTGCAGCGGTCACTGTCGGTGCATTTGTCATTCAAGATCTGCTGGGACAGACAACTCCATGGGGAGGCGTTGCCTCTGCAACGGTCACGATCGGTACCGCGTTTATGGCACAGGTGCTTTCCAGATTGATGCTGAGACAGGGACGGCGCATAGGTCTGATGGCCGGTTATTCAATGGCAATTATGGGAGGGCTTGTTGCAGGGCTCGGAGTCGAATTGCAGTCTTTGACCGTTTTCCTCATCGGCCTGTTTTTATTCGGCAATGGTCAATCGGCCAATTTACTTTCACGCTACGCTGCAACTGATTTGGCAGAACCCACTGAACGCGGTGCGGCTATGAGTCGAATTTTGTTTGCATCTACCTTCGGTGCAGTGTTCGGTCCTTTGCTTATTCGACCAGCAGAAGAGCTTGGTCAGTCATTATTCGGCTGGAATCAATACACAGGTCCGTGGGTGTTCTCTGGTGTGTTCTTCTTTTCATCACTAGTCAACGTGGCCTTGAGATTGAAACCCGATCCGCTGTTTGTTGCCGGTGGTCTGCGTAGTCAGCAGACGCGCGATGTCAACGGTTTGGTGAATCCGGGTGTGAAAGTTATTTCGTATCTTAAATCATCACCAAAAACACGTCTTGCGTTCTATGGGATGATGATTTCTCACATCACCATGGTGGCGGTGATGACGATGACTCCAGTTCATCTCAAACAACATGGGCACGAAACGGTGAGTGCCTACATCATTTCGCTTCACATTGCTGGAATGTATGCGTTCAGCCCATTTATCGGTCGCTTCAGTGATCGCAATGGTCGTCTTAACACCATGCTTGTGGGATGTTTTATATTGATTGTGAGCACCGTGATGTCGGCTTTTGCAGGAAGTAATCCAATTGTGTTTTTCCCATCGCTGTGGCTGCTTGGCATTGGGTGGAGTTTTGGCCTGATTGGGGCATCAAGTTTGCTCGTTGACTCGGTGCCTATTGAACATCGTGTGAGAGTGCAAGGATCGGCAGACGTAGCGATGAGCTTGTGCGGAGGGATCGCAGGATTCTCAAGTGGTTTCATCAGGAAGTCACTGGGATTTCCATGGCTTTCAATGCTTGGAACGTTTGTCGTGCTTGGCTTGACACTTACGTTATTGCTTAACATCGAACATGTTGTGGCTGCTGAATCATGACAAGGAAATGGCGTAACTGGGCTGGTAACCAGCACTCACGGCCCATAGCCTTAGCACGGCCAAAGACCGAACAGGATGTTGTTGATGCCGTTCGACGGGCCACGCAGTCTGGAATGCGGGTGAAAGCAACCGGTTCGGGACACAGCTTCACAGATATCAGCAAGCCCGATGAGATGATGCTCGACATGTCGTCGCTCAATGCAGTAATTGAAATTGACCCAGTGAATGGTGTCGTTCGTGTTCAATCTGGAATCGTGCTGAGTGAACTTAACATGTATCTAGAAAGTCATGGTCTTTCGATGCCGAATTTGGGAGATGTTACCTATCAAACTTTGGCCGGAGCGATGTCAACCTCGACCCATGGAACGGGTCTACTGAGAACTGGATTGGCCGCGCAGATTCTTGGCTTCAAGATGGTGGTTGCGACTGGCGAAATCATCACCTGTAGTACTGAAGAGAATCAGGAAGTCTTCCATTGTGGACGCGTGTCTCTTGGGGCGCTTGGCATTATCACCGAGTATTCAATTCGTGTCGTTCCGTTGTTTAACCTGCATGCAGTCGAGAGACCGATGCTCATTTCTGATGTTGTGTCGCAGTTTGAGCAACTTATTAAAAACAACGATTTCTTCGAGTTCTATTGGATTCCGCACACAAAATGGGCGCTCACAAAAGCGAATAATGTGACGAATTTACCTGCTGATCCACCGGCACGTTTCTCAACATGGATTCACAAGATCGTGCTGGAAAACATCGCATTCGGTATGTTGTGCCGAATCGGACGGGTTGCCCCTTCGCTGATTCCACGCTTTGCGACGCTGTTGCCAGGTGCGGGCCGTGTTGAGTTTGTGAATGTCAGCCATCGTGTGTTTAGTAGCAAGCGTTTGGTCAAATTTTATGAGATGGAGTATTCGATTTCGATAAGTGCCGTCGGTAGGGCATTGAATGAAATTATGCAGATGATTGAACAACGAGATTTGAAGATCAGTTTTCCGATCGAAGTTCGCAGTACAGGTGCTGATGACATACCTTTATCAACTTCTACAGGACGTGAAAGTGCATACATTGCAGTGCACATGTATCAGGGTTGTGACTATGACGAATACTTCAAGGCTGTTGAAGAGATTCTGGTCAGATATGAAGGTCGTCCACATTGGGGCAAGCTTCATTACATGGATGGAACTCAACTGTCTAGCCTGTATCCTGAATATCAGCGTTTTATTGAAGTTCGGAACCAACTCGATCCCGAGGGTGTGTTCACTAACGACTATTTGCGTCGTGTGTTGGGTCGCTAGCCCTTCACAATCCCAGGAACATACCTGAGGAACACAACCACAAAGTATTGATCGAGGAGTATGAAATGACTAAAACATGGACCGAACTTGGCGTGCCCAAGAACATTGTTTCCGGGCTGGTAGCACGCGGAATTGAGAGTCCGTTTCCCGTCCAGGAAGCCACGTTGCCAGATGCCCTTGCAGGTAATGACATCTGCGGAAAGGCACCTACTGGATCGGGTAAGACTCTGGCTTTTGGTATTGCAATTGCAGCCAAGGTGACAAAAAGCAGGCCAGGCCGTCCAACTGGATTGGTGCTTGTTCCAACGCGCGAACTTGCAGCCCAGGTCGCCAAAGAGATTTCACTGTTGTGTGGCGGAAGCGATATTCGCGTATCTGCCGTGTATGGCGGCGCTGGTTATGGACCACAAGTAAAAGCAGCTCGTGCCTCAAGCATCGTTGTGGCTACTCCGGGTCGATTGGAAGACTTAATCAAGAGGCGAGATCTTGACCTTGGTGCAGTGGCCGTAGCGGTCATCGATGAAGCCGATCGGATGGCCGATATGGGTTTCATGCCAGCGGTTAAACGCATTATGCGCGCGGTTACCACGAATCGTCAGACGTTGCTGTTCTCAGCAACCCTCGATGGCGATATCGACACCTTGATTCGCGAGTTTCAACACAACCCAAAGCGCCACGCAGTCGCAACCGCTGAGAATGCTGGTGAAATTGATCACCTTTTTTGGAACGTTTCGCGCGACAACCGCACGAAAGTGCTTGCAGAAATTGCCACGCAGTACGAACGAGCAATTGTGTTTTGTCGCACAAAACATGGTTCCGATCGGCTTGCCGGAAACTTGGAGTCACTTGGAATCAACACGTGCGTAATCCACGGCAACCGAAGCCAAGCGCAACGTGAAAAGGCCCTGGAGCAGTTTCGCCGCGGCAAAGCAACGGTAATGGTGGCAACAGACGTTGCTGCTCGCGGAATTCACATCGACGCAGTTCCTGTGGTTGTGCATTTCGATATGCCAGAGGATCCGAAAGATTACATTCACCGTTCAGGTCGAACGGGACGAGCTGGTATGAAAGGCACTGTTATTTCGCTCATTGATAAGTCAATGCGAAGAACAACAGCATCGTTGTGCAGGGGAATGAAGTTTGATGTGATCTATGACGATCCAAATTTTGACCTCAGTGAGCCAACCAAGGCCGTACGCCCAGGTGAAATTGGGGCAGTCGTTGCAACCTTATTGAAGGTTGAATCAGACTAAAGGCAAATATCTTGAGGTCGCACAGGGATCCGATGTAGATCCTTGGCAATCGCATCACGAATCGCAGCAACAATAGCTGGGGTGACAGAAATACACGGTGGTTCACCGATACCTTTTGCACCAAGTGGTGCCTGGGGCTCGTATTCTTCGATCATCTTCGCCACAACATCCGGTGCATCGAGGGTTGTAGGTAGGAGATAGTCGGTAAAGCTTGGGTTACGTACCTTGCCGTCTTGGATCACAATTTCTTCCATCACTGCTAGTCCCAAACCTTGGGCGATGCCTCCCTCGATTTGTCCTAATGCGGAGAGTGGATTAAGGACGCGTCCGACATCTTGAGCCGTAGCGATTTGGACAACCTTGACCAGACCGAGTTCGGGATCAACGTCAACAACTGCACGGTGGGCAACGAATGCAAAAGCAGTATGGCAGTTACCTTGTCCGTTTTCGTCAAGCTCCTCAGTCGGTTTGTGATGATGCTCGAATGTTTCAGAGATTGACAGCCCGTCTATTGCTTCACGAACGGCAATGCGAAATGTTCCAATTTGATCGATAATGTCGGTGCCTTCAATGACAAGCCGCAGTGGATCGATGTTGTTCTGTTTGCCAACGTGTTGGAAGATCTGTTCACGAACCAAACGACATGCACCGTCTACAGCACCTCCACTCATCCATGTCTGTCGAGATGCGGAGGTAGATCCCGCAGAACCAATCTGCGTATCGATTGGTTCAACTACAACATCGTCAAGACCCAGTACGGAACGTGCGATCTGGGGCGCTAGTGTCACGAAACCTTGACCTACCTCAGATGTTGCAAATTTGAGATAGACAACGCCTTCTTTGATCGAGCAGCGTGCGGTTGCAAAATCGTCAAAACCTTCGCTGTACATGAGATTCTTCATCGAGACACCCCAGCCAACACCGCGAACAATATGTGATGCCGACGCTGTCAAACCACTGCCTCCAGGTAGAAGCAGTTCGTGTGCATTGGCAGCGAGCGGCGCGGGAAGAGGGATGTGATCGGTTTCGATGATGCAGCGAGCAACTGGTGCGATGCTTTCCATTGCCTGACCTGTTATCAATGTGTCGCCGGTTTCCATTGCATTAATGAGCCGAACGTCAACGGCGGATAATCCGGCAGCTGTTGCGATCTTGTCCATCTGGGATTCGTGGGCGAAGCATGCTTGGACTACTCCGAATCCACGCATTGCACCACAAGGAGGGTTGTTCGTTCGAATTGCCCACCCATCTACGGTTGCGTTGTCACACTTATATGGCCCCTGCGTATGGGTGATGCCGTTGATTAATACCGCAGGCGAAGTGCTGGTGTATGCACCACCATCAAATACAAAACGCGCTTCAATTTTGATAATACGACCATCTGACTGGGCGTAATGGCGCATAAAGATTTTTGCTGGGTGTCTGTGGACGTGGCCAAAAAAACTCTCTTCGCGACCATATTGCATTTTGATCGGGCGTCCCGCTTTAAGCGCGAGCAAGCAACAGTGAACTTGCAAGCTGATGTCTTCACGTGCGCCGAACGCTCCGCCAACTCCACCAAGAATAAGGCGCACGTTTTGCGGTGGCAGATCGAGGCACGCAGAAATTTGCCCAAGGTCTTCGTGTAGCCATTGTGTTGCCACGTGCAACTCAACACCTTTGCCGTGACTATCGGGGATAGCCAACGCAGCCTCTAGTCCCAAGAAGGCTTGGTCTTGCATGCCAATTTCGTACTCACCCTCAACGATGATTGGACCTGTTGCACTTTGATCACCTCGAACGATGCGTTGGTGACGAATAATGTTTCCATCTGGGTGAATAGGAGGAAACGATCCGGCGATTGCATCTTCGGCGTTAGTAAGAGGCTTCAACACTTCGTATTCAATGTCGATGAGAGCAAGCGCTCTGCGGCATGTTTCAGGATGGTCCGCGGCGAGTGCGGCAACTGGCTCGCCCATATAGCGAACGTAGTCACGTGCAAAGACGGGCTGATCGCTACTGATCAAGCCATATGTCGGCTTGCCAGGAACATCGTCAGCAGTAATGACGCAATGCACGCCCGGTAGTGCCAACGCACGCGATGTATCGATACTGACGATACGGGCATACGGGTGTGGTGATCGAAGAGTGGCTCCCCACAACATATTCTCGGCATTCATATCAGAGGTAAATGAAAAGTCACCCGTTACCTTCGCGGCACCGTCCGGGCGTATAGCGCTAACGCCCAAAATGTCACGTTCTCGTTGTTCGACTTTTGTAGTACTCATGATGTGTGCGAAGCCTTTCGCACGGCAACGGCTTGTTCAACTGCGGCAAAAATCCTGCCGTAGCCAGTACAGCGACAAATATTTCCCGATATTGCTTCTTTTACCTCTAGTTCGGAAGGTTGTGGATTTTCGTCAAGTAGGTGATGTATTGCAACGATCAGGCCTGGTGTACAAAAGCCACACTGGACGGCACCTTGTTGGACAAAGGCATCTTGAACATCGGTCAGTTCGGCGCCATGTGCATCTAAACCTTCAACGGTCACGATCGTGCTATCCACTGCAGTGGCTGCCATGACCAAACACGAACACACAGCCTGCCCATCAAGGAGAACTGTGCAACTGCCACATTCACCTTGCTCACAAGCACCCTTCGAACCTGGCAAGCCCAAACGTTCGCGCAGGACATAGAGGAGGCTTTCACCAACCCATGAGTCCTGTACCTGCATCGATTGACCATTGACATTGAGTGTGTAGAACTCGTTCATGCTCATGCATAAGCCTTCTGTAGTAGACGAGCAGCCAGAATTGAAATAGCATGACGACGATATTGCGCGGTACTTCGATGGTCGTCAATTGGCGAGCATTCGCGACTCGCACGTGCGCCAAACTCGCGAGCAATGTCCGGAGAAATCACCGAATTGCGGGTTAGTGATGTGTTGTCTTTTAGCCATTGTTCGGTCTCTCGGCAGCGAATGATGGTTGGTCCAACGGATCCGAGAGCCAGTCGCACATCGCCCGACTCGTGATCTGCAACCAGGCATGCAGATGCAACGGAAATCACCATGGCATTTCGCACTCCAACTTTTGAATATCCCTGCCAGCCGTCAATGATGGGGAAGTCAACGGCGGTAATGATTTCATCTTGGCGTTTGACATTACGTTTTACGCCCGTCATGAATTGATGAATTGAGACCGTACGTTGTGAATCGGCCGACTGCAAGTGGATGTTGGCATCAAGTGCGAACATGACAGGAAGTGTGTCGCCAGCCGGTGAGCATGTGCCGAGATTGCCCCCGAGTGAACCGGCAGCGCGAATCTGAGGAGAGCCAACGGTACGGGATGCTTGGGCGAGCGCGGGCAGCACCGAGGCAACAGGCTCAATCTCGAGCTGTGAATACGGGACACCGGACCCGATAGAGATGGTGTTGCTGTCTGGGCGAGTGATGGTGCGTAGCTCGGGGATGTGTCGAAGGCTCACCATTGTGGTTGGCTTCAGATGATTGAAGTTGATCTCTACCATCAGATCGGTTCCACCTTGAATCACACGAGCATCATCGTGTTCACGCAGGGCGAAAAGGGCGGCTTCTAGGTTCTTTGCAACAATCATTGACACGTCTAATTCCCATCCCAATCAGCAAATGCGTCGATCATGGCGTGCACGTCACCTAGTGGGTACAAAATCGGACATGTAGCCCCGTTTTCGATGTAATGCTTTACCTGCTGTCGAGCCTCACTTGGTGTTCCACTTGCTGTAAGCATCTGCACGATCTCATCGGGAACAAGCTTTGAAGCCTTGGTGACCTGTTCGTGCGTGGCGGGCCATGTCAACACTTCGCCAACCTTGTCAAGAAGTGACTGAGGGACTCCTGATGCTTTCATGATGTGCGGTTGCTGACCAAGATATTGAGTCACCATCTCTCGCGCCATATCTAGTGCCGTCTGGCGATCTTCATGCACACTACAGACGACCAATTGTGGTCGGTCAATAGTGTCGATGCTGCGACCAGCCTTATCTGCGCCGGTTTGTAATGCTTGCATCGCTTGTTTGTTGTAATCGGGAGAAACCAAATAGTTAAGTACGACTCCGTCAGCTATCTCACCAGTGAGTTCCATCATTTGCATGCCCGTAGCTCCTATGTAGATAGGAACGTCTTTGGCGCGGCGATCTTGATACACGTAGTCAAGTTCGATGCCGTCGAAATGCACGAATTCACCATTAAACGTGACATTCTCGTTATTGAGCAATGCACGTACCGCATTGACGATTTCACGCATTGCGCGGAGTGGCTTTGCCCGTGAGATGCCTACCTTTTGCGCTAGAGGATCCCACCAAGCGCCAATTCCAAGGATCACGCGGCCAGGAGCAAGGTCGTCGAGTGTCGAAAATGTTGCAGCAAGGCGTGCTGGATTGCGACTCCAGCAGTCAACAACACCAGATCCAACCTTGATCGATGATGTAACTGAAGCGAAAGCAGCCATCGGAACGGTTGCTTCACGAACAAGACGGCTTTCGGCTTGCCACACTGCTTCAAATCCTTTTGCTTCTGCATACTGAGCAAAGGCCATACCTTCTCGAATGGGATGTGCATCTTGGAGATAGATAGCCATTCGAGCTTTGCCTGTGGCGGGATTGATCGCTGCCTGCGGAAGTGTCATACTTCTAACCTTTCAAATAGCCGTAACGCTTGTTCATTTGCTTTTCTGCGAATTTCTTGAATGTCAATCTTGAGAAATTTTCCATCTTCATACACACGTTCGCCATCAATATCGACCGAAATTGGTTGCATGTGTGTGGTGAAGGCAGTGTGCCACGCATTTTCCATGTGCTCGTAAGACCACACCACTGTGTCACGCTTGGCATCTGGAAATAACTCGTAGCCGTTATTCAACCATTGGGCAACGGTCTCAGGTGTCTCCGAAACATCATCTTCGCGAAGACGAGCGTAGGCAAGCCTGGCCTCTTCCATCATGTTCGCACCAATTCCATCTGTGCCTAAAAGAATGGTATTTGGCTTATGCGCAGGTCGTGCATAGCCAACCGCATTGTTCATGTTGGACCGCGGATTGTGAACAATTCGACCAAGAAGTTGGCGGTCTAGATGCACACCGTGCACAAGCAGCCAGTTGTCTTGCGCTAAAGCCTCCAACCGTTCTCCTGCAGAAATATCGTCAATGCCTTCGGCGACATGAATGTGCACACCGACGTTTAGAGATTTCGCCAAGTCTGCGGCAGCGTTCAATGTCTCGTTTCCGCATGTGAATGCTGCGTGGACGCCAATCATTGCATCGCCCCCGCTTTTGATGAACGAGTGACATTCATCGAGCCCTCTGCGTGCAGCAGAAGTCATCTTTGTTGATGCTGATACTGAAGGCGAGATTTGTCCCGTGTCGCTCCAGCGATCGGTTACTCCGTAACACGTGTTCACTCGAACTCCTACATCGCGACATGCTTTAGCAATTGTTGCAAGCGATCCTTCAATAGCATTTGGCGACTCATGGTGGTCAATGATGCATGTCGTGCCACTCGCAAGTGCCTCTGATGCACCAAGCGCGGCAGACCAGTAGATCATGTCAAGATCAAGCGCTGCATCTAGACGCCACCAGACGTTTTCAAGAATACTGATGAAATCGGTAGTGGGAAGTGGAGGAGCAGGCATGCCCCGTGCCAGCGCACTGTACAAATGGTGATGGGCGCACACAAGACCAGATGTGGAATGTGTCATTGCTACTCTTCAGAGCTCGCGTCGTTGCGGCGCATCGGTAACTTGTTACGCCATTGACCGTCATACTCATAGAGCGCGGCCGCAACTGCACCCGCGGTTGGCACAAGGCCGATCTCTCCAACGCCTTTAATTCCGTACGGTGAGTTCGGTTGAGGAGACTCAACGATCATCACGGAAATCTTGGGAACATCTTTAGCCCGTAGGATGCCCAAGCTTCGTAGTGTGGTGTTCGTCGGGTATCCAGTTATCGGATCGCTCGGGAAATCTTCACTGAGTGCGTAACCAAGTCCCATGTGCACGGAACCTTCAATTTGTCCCTCACATAGTTGTGGGTTCACAGCCTTGCCAACATCGTGAGCAGCAATCACTTCTTCGATCTTTCCCGTCTCTTTATCAATAACAACAAGTTGGGCGGCATAACCAAATGTTGAATGAATGATCGGGTGCTCGACACCTGGGTCGCCAAGTTTGGTTGTCCAATCCACTCGGTATTCACCAAGATGGTCAACTCCAACCGCGCAATTGGCGGCCAGTGCTGCTTGGCAAGCAGCTTGAACAGCGCCAGCCCCCATCAGTGTTCCTCGCGAACCGGTGGTTTGACCTAGTCCAAGTTCGCGTGTTGTATCTACGATGACATCGATTAACGAGCCATCAACTCCGAGTTCATGAACAACAACTTGCTGAGCGACGGTATTGATCCCTTGACCCATCTCTGTCCAGCCGTGGCGAACCTCAATTCGTCCGTCGTGTGTGAAGTGAACCACCGCACGTGTGATCTCTTTAAAGCCGTTACCTAAACCTGAATTCTTGAGCCCAAGACCAAGCCCAATCGCTTTTCCATCGCGACGTGCTTTGTCGTATGCAGGTTTGATTTCATCAAGGCATTTTGATGCGCCAAGGCAACCATCGTCCATGATCTGACCGGGTCCCCACACCATTCCCGGCATGATCACATTGCGACGACGCAGCGTCCAACCGTCAATTCCAACCTTTTCAGCGAGACGATCCAGCACGCCTTCCATCGCGAATTGAGCTTGATTTGCGCCGAAACCTCTAAACGCTCCGCAGATGGGATTATTCGTGCGCACCGCAATTGCTTCAACATTGATATTTGGGACACTGTATGGTCCACTTGCGTGGCCAGCCATGCGTTCAAGAACCTTCATGCCCACGCTGGCGTAGGCGCCGCTGTCGCCAAGTGCTCGCACGTGAAGTGCAAGGATTTCTCCAGCTTCGTTGCACCCAATTTTGTATGACATCTCAATGGGGTGACGCTTTGCATGCATCAGGAAGCTTTCTTCACGGGACAAGGTGCATTTGACTGGCACCTTAAGCAACCACGCAGCAAGTGCCGCGTGCGCTTGGTTGCTCATGTCTTCTTTGCCGCCGAATGCGCCACCATTAGTAATCAGCTCAACCGTTACTTGGCTGTTGTCAATTCCGAGCACCTTGGCAATGTCATTGCGGTCGTCCCAGATGCCTTGTCCGCCTGAATACACATGAACAGAGGATCCATCTAGAGAAGGAACTGCAAGAGTGCTTTCTGGTTCGAGAAAAGCGTGCTCGATTCGTTGAGTGCTGAAATCCTGTTCAACAATGTGGGTGGATTGCGTGAAAGCTGCGTCAACATCGCCTCTCGAGTATGAGCTTGTACTCAGAATGTTGCTTTCGGTTTTCCACACAGCAATGTCTTCATTGGTTAATGCCTTGCGTGGATCGGTGACTGGTGGCAAAACTTCATACGTCACGTCTACGAGTTGTGCGGCCTCGCGTGCTGAAATCCGATCCGTAGCGACAACGATTGCAAGAACGTCGCCCGCATATGAAGTCATCCCTCCAACCGGAATCATCACTGGCCAGTCCTTATAAATAATCCCCACCATGAGTTCACCTGGAATATCTGCTGCCGTGAACACGGCGGTTACATTCGGATGAGCGAGGGCTGCTGTGGCATCAATGTTAATTACTCGCGCGCGAGCATGTGAGGTGAGGTGCAATGCGCCATGTTGCATGCCATCAATGCGAATGTCATCGACATAACCTCGATCTCCGAGGGCTAGTTGTTGTGCTTCATACTTAACGCTGCGTGAACCAACTCCGCCGACAGGTTCGCAATGTGGAGATTGGCCGGTTGCAACCATTTCAATTGCGTCGAGAATCTTCACATAACCGGTGCAGCGGCATAGGTGGGCGCCAAGATGCCGTGCCATATCTTCACGTTTCAGCGATGCACCCTTTTTATCAACTTGGGCTTTTGCCCGAACAACGATGCCTGGAATGCAGAAACCGCATTGCAAACCGCCACACGCTGCAAAAGCATGTGCGTATTTCTGGCGTTCTTGTTCATCAACGCCTTCGAGTGTCATTACTTCGCCACCCGATACTTTGTCAAGACTTGTTTGGCAACTCACTACGGCCTTGCCATTGACAAAAACGGTGCAGCAACCACATTGTCCGCTGGGTGAACACCCATCTTTTGGAGATGTAATATTGAGTTCGTCGCGCAACGCTGACAGAAGATGCGGGTGATGAGAGCGGACGCGCACAGGTACACCGTTGACAACAAACTCAATCTGTTGTGTCTTAGTGGCCTCGCTCATGTCCAACCCCCACATGCCCTGATTTCTGTCTAAACCATACACCCATTGGGTTTGGGATTTACAGAATGTAAAAAATCAGTCAGTAACGATGGCGCCGCGTTGGGCGGTGATGCGCGAGTACACCTCGGGTCGGCGATAACGATCGAAGTCAAACAGTGTGTTCTTATATTGGTAGCACCAGTCAAGGTCGCAACGAGCAACGACAACTTCGTCGGCTGAGGTGACGGTTTTGGCAAGGACCTCTCCTGATGGACCAATGATCGTTGACTCAGCAAGGCTGTCGACACCCTCCTCAACGCCGCCTTTAGCAACACCGACAACAAAGGTGCCGTTCTGATACGCGCCACTTTGCATGACCAGTGCATTATGGAACCCAGCGAGAGGATCCTGGGATGGATCTGGCACGTAATGAAGAGGCGTGTTGTAACCACAGAGGATCATCTCGACACCCTGTAGCCCCATCTCGCGGTACGACTCCGGCCAGCGTCGATCATTGCAGATCATCATTCCAATTCGGCCACCAAACGCCTTCCATACACCGAAACCTTCATCGCTTGGAGTGAAGTAATAGCGCTCGGCATGTTGAAACGGTCGATCCGGTTCGTGTTCGGCATGCCCGGGAATATGCACCTTGCGATACTTGGCAACGGTGTTGCCTTGCGCATCAACCAATATCTGAGTGTTAAACCGTTCGCCGGCATCGGTGAGCTCTGCGTAGCCAAGACAAAAGCCAACACCAAGTCGTTTTGCTTCGTCGAATAATGGCTGAGTGGTCTTGCTTGGCATCGATGTTTCATACCAGTGATGAGCTTGCGTAATGTCATCCACAAACCATCTAGGGAAAAACGTCGTGAGAGCAAGTTCTGGAAACACCACGAGTTCGGCACCCTTGTTGTGGGCATTACGCAGGAGCGTTATCAGTCGTTCTACGCAGGATTCTCGCGTGTGGTCTCGTTGTATCGGACCCATCTGAGCCGCGGCAACGGTGATGTTTCTTGCCATATTCATCAGCCTAATTGTTGGCGGTTAGCGGAAAGATGTTTCGCACAGTGTGAGCATGGTTGCGAATAACACATTCGCACCAGCCACTAGGTCATCGGGAGACGTGTACTCGGCTGGATTATGGCTGAGTCCGTTTTTGCTTTGAGTGAAGATCATTGCTGTGGGGCAAACACGTGCAAGCATTTGTGCGTCATGTCCAGCCCCAGACGGGAGATGGTCCACAGTGTTGCCTTGGCCTTTTGCATGTTCAGCAATGATCTCAATGACGCGTGGATCAAATTTGACAGGTTCGAAGCGAGCAAGGGTTCTCGTAGTGATCACCAAATTTTCACGATCGGCCATTTGGTTGATAAAGCGAGATATTTCTGCTTCAGCTTGTTGTAGCAAGCCTTCGTCCGTGTTGCGAACATCTAATGTCATTACCACCTGTGAAGGCACAACATTGACAAGGTTGGGATGGATGTCAATCTTGCCAACTGTGCATACTTGATTGCCGCCGTATCTCAATGCGAGATCATGGACATACTTTCCGATTTCTGAACACGCAACCACGGGGTCACGTCTCAGGTTCATGGGTGTTGTGCCTGCGTGGTTGCTTTGTCCAACAATGGTTACCTCCGTCCAAGAGATACCTTGAACGCCGGTCACTGCACCGATTCGTACATTGCGTGATTCAAGAATAGGACCTTGCTCAATATGTAATTCGACGAATGCATGGGGGGACTGTTGAGGGCATGGAATATTGCCTCCGTATCCGATTCGCTCGAGTTCATCGCCCAATCGAGGGCCATCAATCGCGCGAATGTCGAGTGCCTCTTCTACTGATAAGCCTCCTACATAAACAAGTGAACCAAGCATGTCCGGAGCAAAGCGCGCACCTTCTTCGTCGGTGAAAATTGCAACTGCCAGTGGTCGTTGTGGAGTAACTCCCATTTGCTGGCATGATTCAATGACTTCCAAACCTGCAATGACGCCATAATTCCCGTCGTACTTTCCACCGGTTTTAACCGTGTCAATATGCGACCCCGTCATCACAGGTGCGCCAGAGCCAACCTCCCACGTACCTACGATGTTCCCGATTACATCGATGCTGACTCGAAGACCTAAATCCTTCATCCATGTGACTACCAGGTCACGGCCGAGTTTGTCTTCATCAGTCAACGCCAGGCGACAGTTGCCTCCTCCTGGGATAGGAGATATCTCGGCTAAAGCCATGATCCGTTCCATGAGGCGCGTGCCATTGACCTGTAGTGCTGTCATGTAGTCAGTGTAGAAGTTCAGTTTGCTCCTGACTGTCAACAAGAATGAGTTTATGAAGTTTCCGCGTCTGCCTGAGTTGCTGAATCAAGAAGTCATTCGCTTCGAAGACAGGCATCCCAAGTCCAAGAGTCAATCAACGAACAGTTCGGGTTCGCTGCTTGCGGGTGTACCTATGCCATGGATGAAACGCTGGGCTGGTCCGTTTCCAATAGTCGCGGCAAAGGCCAGTGGTGGAACGATTACGGACATTGACGGAAATGTCTATGTTGATTTCTGTTTGGGTGACACAGGGGCGATGATCGGGCATTCATCTCCAGACGTATCAATTGCAATCAGCAAACAGTCTCTTGATGGCTTGACGACGATGTTGCCATCTGAAGACATCACGTGGGTAGCCGATCATCTATCTCATCGGTTCGGATTGCCGAAGTGGCAGTTTTGTCTAAGTGCTACCGATGCGAATCGATTTAGTTTGCGTATCGCGAGACAGTTAACTGGACGAAGCAAGGTGGTCGTCAACGACTGGTGTTATCACGGAACGGTCGACGAGACGTTGGTCATTCTTGATGAGAACAACAACACCGTGAGTCGTCCTGGCGCGATTGGGCCCCAAGTGAATCCTGGATTAACGACACGCGCTGTTCCATACAACGATTTGGTTGCATTGGAAGCAGCACTGAAAATGGGTGACGTCGCATGTGTGCTGATGGAGCCAGCACTGACAAATATCGGCATTGTGCTTCCGGTGGCTGGATACTTAGAAGGTGTTCGTCGTTTGACAGCGCAGTATGACGTACTTCTCATCATGGATGAAACTCATACGATCTGTGCTGGACCTCGTGGAGCCTCGCGGTTGTGGGGCATTGAACCAGACATGTTGGTCATTGGTAAAACTATCGGTGGTGGAGTGCCTGTTGCTGCCTATGGCATGTCTCAGCATGTCGCAGGATTAGTAGAGGCGCTGATGAAGGGGCATGATCTTGATGTCTCTGGAATTGGTGGCACATTAAGTGGCAGTGCGCTCAGTGCTGCAGCGATGAAAGCAACCCTGGGAAATTCGCTGAGAGAAGAGGATTTTGCGATATCGATTCCACTCGCAACGCGTTGGAACGAGGCCGTGCAATCAGTTATCAATCATCACTCGCTTCCGTGGACAGTCCAGCAGCTGGGTTGTCGTGCTGAGTATTGGTTTGCAGAACATCCAACTAATGGTGCTCAGGCTGCAGCGACGGTCGATGATGCTCTTGAGTCATTCATGCATCTGTGGGCTTTGAATAGGGGTGTGCTCCTCACACCTTTTCACAATATGGCACTGATGACACCACATCACAGTGAGGCGAATGTCGATAAGCATTCTGACTTATTTGAGGAAGCCGTCAAAGCATTGCTCGCATGATCGAACTATCTGTAGCTGATTTTGTGTTGGTATTTGGAATAGTTCTGTTCACTGCCTTTGTGCAATCTGTTGCTGGCTTTGGATTCGCACTGTTGGCCGTACCTTTGCTCATTCAAGTCATCGAGCTTCAACAAGCAGTGATACTTGCTTCACTGATCGGTACATCCAACAACATATTCCAATTCAAGGATTTACGTAAAGATCAAGACACCGTTCAAGTAAAACGATTTCTTTACGC
Organism: Acidimicrobiales bacterium; assembly: GCA_030832455.1. GTDB lineage: Bacteria > Actinomycetota > Acidimicrobiia > Acidimicrobiales > Ilumatobacteraceae > UBA3006. The sequence continues at coordinate 33,278 of JAURJB010000004.1, read as the reverse complement.
GTCATTTATCGGCGCGCCGGCAGGTTTGGCAGTTTTTCTCTACGCCAATCAGGATGCTCTAAAAATCATTCTTGGTTGTGGGGTTTTATTTGGAGTGGTGTTATTAGCGCGTGGACGTGATCTTTCGGAGGCCCATGTCGGCCTTGCTTGGGCGATGGGGATTATCAGTGGCGTTTTATTGACGTCGACTTCGACTAATGGTCCGCCTTTGGTGTTCGCATTGCAAGCTCGCAGAAGTCCACCCGCGGTTTTTAGGGCAACACTGAACTTGATTTTTTTGGTCAGCGGTTTGTATGGCATCGCATTGTTCGCCCTGTTCGGCGAGATAGCTGTAGAGGATGTGTTGCTTGCAATCACTGTCTTGCCTGCGATGGTTGTCGGTGTGCTGATCGGACGTATGGTGAGAAAACGTATTGATCCACTTCGTTTTAGAACCGCAGTATTGCTACTACTGTGCTTTGGTGCGTTTAGCAGTATGTATGGCGGGTTGGTTGGCTAGCAATTACTGTCCAAACCATTGCAACCAGGCTTCTTTGGTTTTTGGCTTGAAAACATAATTGGTTAATCGGACATCTCCCAGCGGCATGTGTGTTGGTTGAGAGTATTGGTGACCGGGGTAGACAATGACTTCGTCGGGTAGTAGTGACAGAAGTGTCAAACTGTCGTACATATCATCAGGATTCGAACCAGGAAGGTCAGTTCTTCCGCAGCCCTCAAGAAATAGTGTGTCACCCGATACGAGTTTGTTGTCAACGAGGAAGCATTGACTTCCTGGGGTATGGCCGGGCGTATGAAGCAACGTGATGTCAATTTCGCCGATTCGGATCACATCTCCTGCATCGTGGAGTGAAAGTACATCCGTTGAAACTCCAGTCGTTTTGCGAACCCATTCTGATTCGTTGCTATTGATATGGATCGGTACATCGACCGTTTCAAGCAAGGTTGAAATGCCTTCGATATTCCATCCCATCATTGATCCACCCAAATGATCTGGGTGATAGTGAGTGCCAAGGACTCCACTGATCACCATGTCGTCGGCTTGAACGATCTCAGTAAGTTCCTTAACCGCATATGCCGGATCAATAATCACACATTCACGTGAAACAAGGTCGCCTATGACATAGACAAAATTGACCATCTGGTTGGCCATTTGATCGTTACACGCAAAATCACGACCAGAGAGAAGCTGTTTGAAATAAAGGCGGTTATCCACAAAATGATCTTAGCGATCTACGATATATCTATGAAGGTAAAACAGTGAGTCTTCGAGCCACAGATCATGTCCTTGTTAAAGGGAGATTGATTCAAATTGGTGATGAAATCGCTGATCTTTACTCCGAAGGAGATCGCATCGTTACTTCGGTCGAAGGCAAGTTGTTGCTGATCCCGAAAATTGAAACAGAAATTGTTGAACGGGTGATGAAGCAATCACAGGTTGCGTTTTCAATGCTGCAAGCTGCCAGCGAAGACCAGATCTCACGCTTTTTCGGCCTGTTGGCAAATCGGCTTGCTGATGACGTGATCATGGCAGAAGTAATGACTGCCAATGAAAACGACGTTGAACTAGCCAGACAACGCGGTCGGTCGACAACAAGACTTGTACTGACATCCAAAATGCGCAACGACATGATTGATTCGCTGGGCTTATGGCGAGATCTGTTGGAGACAAGTGATAGTTCAACCATCATTGAGCACTCTGGTTGGACGGTTCAATCGAGCAATGCAGCGTTAGGCACTGTTGCCTTCGTGTTTGAAGGTAGACCCAATGTTTTGGCTGACGCCACCGGAGTGTTGCGCGGTCGAAATACTTGTGTGTTTCGGATCGGGAGCGATGCCTATAACACTGCAGAGGCGTTGATGAGGGTTGCAGTACGTCCGGCGCTTATTGAAGCTGGTTTACCCGAGCATTGCGTGCTGCTCTTGCCAACCATCACACACGCTTCTGCTTGGGCTTTGTTCTCTCACACCAAAGTTGCTTTAGCGGTTGCTCGTGGAAGTGGTGATTCTGTTGCGCTGTTGGGAACTATTGCGCAACAGCATGGTATTCCCGTCAGTTTGCATGGGACCGGCGGCGCATGGGCAGTGGTCTCTCAGTATGACGACCTCGCTGGGTTAGCAGACATCATTGCACATTCGCTCGACCGCAAGGTGTGCAACACACTGAATACGATCGTCATCTTGGAGTCAGCGGTTCACGATGTTTTGACAACTGTGATGAGCGGTATACGTAAGAGTGGCGTGAAGGGCGGTGTCCGACCAATAATCCATCTTTCACATCAAGTTGAGCAACAATTGATTCGTCAAGGCATTCAACTTGCAGAAGTGTCTGACGAGATTGCCGTGGTGGTGTCCGATGACAGCAATCTCGCCAAGGAATGGGAGTGGGAGACAACGCCTGAAGTAACGCTGGTTGTTACGGAGAATATTGCTTCTGCTGTTGAGTTGTTCAACACACATTCTCCTCAATTTGTGTTGTCAGTGTTGTCAGTGAAGCCAGATGAAGAGGAATATGCATGGAATACAAGTAATTCGCCATTCTTCGGGAACGGAATGACTCGTTGGGTCGACGGGCAGTACGCGTTGAACAAACCTGAGCTTGGATTATCCAATTGGCAATTAGGACGATCCCTTGGTAGGGGCGGAATTCTCAGTGGCGATGCTGTATACACGATCCGTTATCGGATGTCTCAGATTGATTCCACCGTCAAACGTTGACAAATTTCATATTGTCAATCAAGCGAACGTTATCTATCGTCACCGCAATGATCGCAGTATCTCCATGTTTGACACTCTTTGACTGTTGCAACTCATTTCCATCTAGCACGGCGATGTAGTGAACAGTCGCACCATTTATTTGCTGGAGATCAGACGTTGCTTGAGCGATCAATCTGGTTGGTTCTGTTTCGCCGGTTCTCCATGTGTCAACCATGTGCTGGAGAGCCAATGAGATTATTGGGGCCTGGCTTCGACCGCTTTGTGTGAGGAATCTGTTGCGACTTGACATGGCAAGACCGTCATGCTCCCGAACGGTTGGGCAGCGGACGATATTGACATGTGGATGAAGTTGACTGCTCATTGATGCGATTACAGAGATTTGCTGGTGATCCTTAGCGCCGAGAAACATGCGGTCTGGATGAACGATCGACAATAAGCGATCAACAACAGTTGCTACACCCGCAAAATGACCAGGCCGATCTCTTCCTTCATACTCGAGGGCATTCTCACTCGTCGTAAGTAGTTGCTGTCCGTCTGGAAATAGATCGTGTTGTGATGGAGCCCACACCGCATCAACATTGCGCGACTGACAAACGAGGACGTCCTCGTCAAGTGTTCGTGGATAGCGATCGTAATCTGATGATGAATTGAACTGCAGATTGTTGACATAAATACTGGCAACCACTAGGTCGCACTGCGATCTAGCGAGATCAAACAACGAACTGTGTCCTTCATGCAATGCACCCATGGTCGGCACAAAACCTACGATGTTGTTGTTTCGCTTGGTCGTCAGCCAGTCAGCGAACCGTTGAGTGTCAGTGAAAAGAGTGGTCGTCATCTGGCCATTGTCGTGCACGTACGTCCTGCACAAACTCAGAACATGCTGCAATGCTCAGTTCCCGGACATTTGCATACTTGCGAGTGAACTTCAAATTATTTGGGCTGAGGCCGAGGATGTCGTGCAGTACGAGTACCTGACCATCACAATCGGGTCCAGCCCCGATCCCAATAGTGGGTATAGAAATTTTCTGTGTGATCTCTCGTGCCAATTCTCGCGGAACACCCTCAATAACAACTGCAAATGCTCCTGCTTGTTCAACGGAATGGGCATCTTCGAGCAATCGTTCTTTGCCACCTGGATCGCGACCTTCTGCGCGACCTTGGACTCGGTGGCCGCCCATTCGGTGGTAGCTCTGGGGGGTGAGTCCGATGTGGCCCATCACGGGAATATCGACTCGAGAGATAGCGGCAATCGTGTCCTGCATCGTGACTCCGCCTTCAAGTTTTACTGCAGCAGCTCCTGCTTTAACCAGTCGAATAGCGCTACGTACTGCTTGCTCAGTATTCACTTGGTATGAGCCAAACGGTAAATCGCCAACAATTAGCGCCCGCGGATTGGCGCGCGCAACAAGGCGAACGTGATATTCCATTTCCTCAAGCGTTACGGGAATGGTGTTAGCAACCCCTTGTACCACTGAACCCACGGAATCTCCAACGAGAATCATGTCGACGCCAGACTCATCAACGATCTTTGCGAATGTGGCATCGTAAGCGGTAATCATGGTTAGCGGCAGATGCTGATTCTTACGCGCAATAACGTCGGGAACAGTCACCCTTGGTCGACTGGTACTTTCGGACATATTTTCAGGCTACAGATTAGATTCGTAGAGATGCTTGCCAAGTCAATACAGCGGATGCGCGAGAAGTGTGCAGTGAATGCGTGGAACTGGTTGTGTCTGCATGGTTCGATTGGACCAAATACTGCCCGGGGTAAGAAGTTTGGGCGCTTTGGGGTCAACAGCATTATCTGCTTTCCCGTCACAACCATTTTCAACGAGCACTACATACACATTGGAAATGACACGATGATCGGCCAAAATGTGGCGCTTTCGGCTGGGATGTTGCCGGGGCAAGAGTGCCTGACCAACCCGGTTGTACGTATTGGCGATCGTTGCCTGATTGGCCGTGGTAGCGGCATAGTTGGTCATCTGGGAATCGATATCGGTAACGATGTGTGGACCGGTCATCACGTATACATCACCGACCAGAACCATGGTTACGAACGTGTCGATATTCCAATTTCACAACAAACTCAACCGGAGAGAATGGTCACCGTTGGTGAAGGTTCGTGGATCGGCGCCGGCGCCGTTATATTGCCAGGTGCACACATTGGGAAACATGTTGCAATAGGCGCAAACAGTGTGGTGACGGGAGTGATTCCAGATTATTGCGTTGCTGTTGGATCACCCGCACGAGTGATTAAGCAGTATGCAAAAGGTCAGGGCTGGTTGCCGAAGAATGAGTTTCAATCAGATTGATAGATCAATAGGAGCTTTGCATGAAAGCATCTGATTATCTGCAGCGAAGGTTGAGATTTTTTCGCTGATTGGCAAACCTTCAGTCATCGTTTCCGCGAACGGAGAATTGTCTCCTGTGCGCAAGAGCTCTGTGTAGTCACGTCGATCAGATAACAGTGTCTTATAGTCGCCGATCCATAACGGAACGATAGCCAGACCTTTGGGATCATTCGGAGAAACTTTTTCAAGTTCTATGATGGCCCGCTCAAGAATGTCCGTGGCCTTATCTACAATGTCTGCGCGTTGGGAAAGGGCATCTGGTCCTGAATCGGAAATCTGGCGAAGATCAATAAGTAGCAAACGCTCTTGAAATGCCTTTTGGCAGATTCCTTCGGCGCGAGTTGTCCATGTTTGATCGTCGATCTTGTTCACTGACTCTTTTGATGCAAACACAAATGCGTAGATCCACATCACGCTTAATGCCAAAACACAGATCACAATCAAAGTGCGAGTGAAGAGAGTTCTGACTCGAATGATTGATGTATTGGTCATGAGATCCAACATCGTACAACTAGAGTTTTGATGTGGAGCAGTCACGATTCAGATTGGCGTATTCGTTATTGCGTAATCTGCTTCGCTACCACCCGAAGCCGTTCTTCATCGCTGTAGGGGGAGCTTCGGTCTATGCGGCTTGCACCGTTGGTTCGAGTTTTGGTGTGGGTTTTGTCATCGATGAAGTGATTATCCGACGTTATGAATCGGGAATCATTCCGTGGGGTTCATTTTTGATTGCTTCTATGATTGTCGTCGGTATCGGACTTCTTAGGGCTGTAGGGGTGGTCTTTAGGCGCTCATTCGCAGGTATTTCACATTGGTCAACTTCGCAAACTCTCTCACAGAAGCTCATTGATCGGATCATGAAACAGCCGTCAGCGTGGCACCAGCGGCACATGACGGGTGACTTGGTAGCCAGGATTGGCGTAGATGCGGACACTGCGGCGTCTGTACTAGGGCCGTTGCCTTTCAGTACATCAGTGGTGTTGCTCGTAGCGCTGACAAGCATTTGGCTCGTCGTTATTGATGTGCAACTCGGTTTACTTGCAATTGGAGTAATTCCCATTTTGTTGTTTCTTAACCTTGGTTATCAACGACGCATAGATAGGCACTACGACGCGGCTCAGCAGTCGCTTGGAGATCTTTCTGAAGCAGTGCATGAGAGCTTCGATGGTGTGCTTGTCGTAAAGGCTTTTGGAGCTGAAGACCGAGAGAATCAGCGTCTTGCTGATATTTCTACTCGGTTAAAAGACGCACGTATCCGCGCTGTAAATGCTCGAGCAATATTTGAGGCATTGGTAGATGGTTCGCCATCTGTGATCAATATTTCGCTCATCGCCTTTGGTGCTGTAAGGGTGAATACCGGGGCACTCTCGATCGGAGAGTTATCTAGTTTCATCTATCTATTCACCTTGCTGATTTTTCCTCTTCGGATCATCGGTTATTTGCTGAGTGAGATACCTCATTCTGCAAGCGGTTATAAGCGTGTGATGGAAGTACTTGACGATCCTTTAGTGGTTGACCCACAAGATCGTATGTTGTTAGCTTCTGGCACTAACGCAGTTGAGATTCGCGATATGTCGTATTCGTATGCACCCGATTCCGAGCAGATACTCAAAAACGTAACGCTTGATATTCCAAAAGGGCAGATTATTGCAGTGGTTGGAGCAACAGGTTCTGGAAAGACAACATTGCTGAAATTGATTTCAGGTCTATTTGCACCGACTAGTGGAACTATTGGTTCGTGTGCTCCTGTAGCAATCGTGTTTCAAGAACCATTTTTATTCTCTGGCTCTATCAAGGAAAATATGGCTTTGGGCTCTGAGCCATCGGTGGCAACGATTGCGGAAGCTTTATGGGTATCTGCAAGCGACGAGTTTGTCGCGCAGTTGGAGAACGGTATTGAGACAACCATCGGAGAGCGAGGCATAAGCCTGAGCGGTGGCCAGAGACAGCGAGTGGGTCTTGCACGTGCAGTTGCTAGTAAACGCGGACTACTGTTGCTTGACGACACCACGAGTGCGCTCGACCCTGTAACAGAGAGCGTTGTATTGGATCGGTTGCGATCACTATCAACTGCAGTGACAACGTTGATCGTTGCTTCGCGTCCTTCAACAATACGTATGGCGGATTACGTGTTATTTATTCATGATCAGATTGTTGATCATCCAACTAAGCACGACGAACTGATGTCGCGTAATGAGAACTATTCGGATTTAATCAATTCATTCGAACACGATCGAGATCAGCAATGATTGTCGATGAGGGCCAACGATTCGCTGCGGTGCGGGTGATTGGTAGAGGTGTATCGGTAGCGCCTGCACTGAAAAGCGGTATTGGCTTAACGTTTTTTCTTGCTTTACTCGGTACGGGTGCACGCATCGTTATACCGATTTTGCTACAACTTTCTATCGACCACGGTCTGACGGAAAACGGAGTGGACATACCATACATTTTCAGACTGTGTCTGATCGGATTGCTGTGTGTGATCGGTTCATCAATTGCATTGCGAGCCGCAACTCAACGACTCGGATCTCGCGCCGAGATGGGTCTGTTTGCCCTGCGTCGCCGTCTGTTTGATCATATCCATCGTTTAAGTATTGAGGATCACAATAATGAAAAGAGGGGAGCGCTGGTGTCGCGCGTTACGAGTGACATTGAAACCCTTACCCAGTTTTTTTCTTGGGGAGGACTCGGACTGTTGTTAGACGGTTCTCAGATGATCGCAGTTGCTGCGGTAATGCTTGCGTACGACTGGAGGCTTGCCCTCGTGGTGTTTATTACGAGTGCTCCATTGGTATTTGTGCTGCGTTATGTGCAGTCACGCTTAGTTCACGCTCATAATCAAAGCCGCGAGCGCAATGCCGATTTTCTTGGCGTTGCTTCAGAGATGATCGCAGGAGCAGAGACGCTTCGCGCATACAACGCCTCGGGACCGATAGTTCAATCAGTGCGTCAATCGATGGAAAGACGGCGCAAAAGCAATGTCAAGGCAGGTGTCATCGGTGCATTTCTATTCCCATCGGGAGAAGTGTTTGCAGTATTTACGGTGATGGCGGTCGTTGCAGCAGGGCTGATCATCGGTCCTGCTGGCGGCTTGACATCGGGTGCGTTGGTCGGTTTTGTATTCCTTACATATCGTTTTCTTGAACCAATCGCAGAGTTCACTGAGATCATTGATCAGCTCCAGAGTGCCGTGGCAGGTTTGCGTCGTGTGTTGGGGATACTTGATACGCCAATTGGGCCAATGCAATCTACAAATCCTGTAACGCTGCCTGGTGGAATGCTGTCAATTGATTTGCACGAAGTGAGCTTTGCGTACTCCAGCAGAATTGGCACTCCCGATGATGACGATGCACCCGTATTGCACCATTTGTCGATGCATATTCCTGCCGGTCAGCATGTTGCTTTAGTTGGCCCATCTGGATCTGGCAAGACAACAGTGGCGCGCTTGATTGCCCGCCTAACAGATCCCACATTCGGATCCGTCAAAGTTGGTGGAGTTGATTTAATCAAAGTTGCCAATAGCGACCTGCGTTCACGCTTGATCGTGGTGCCTCAGGAGCCGTTTCTATTCGCGGAGACGATTCTGTACAACTTGCAGTTTGTTGACCCCATTGCGGATGAACATGCCATGCTCGAAGCCTTCAGCCAATTAGGACTGCTTGACTGGATCCAGTCATTACCAGATGGTCTTAACACCCACGTTGGACAACGCGGCGCATCGTTGTCGGCGGGGGAACGTCAATTGGTTTCTCTCGTGCGGGCATTTCTCGTCAAGCCCGACGTGCTCGTGTTGGACGAAGCAACTTCTTCGGTTGATTCGCTCACTGAAATTCGTATTTCACGTGCATTGGATCGACTTGCTAGTGGCAGAACCACCATCTCTATTGCTCATCGCCTGTCTACGGCAGCGCGAGCAGAGCGTGTCATCATGTTGGTTGGAGGTCGAATCCTTGAAGATGGTTCACACACACAATTGATGAATGCTGGCAACCAATACGCCAAGTTGTATTCAGCGTGGCTCGAAAGCACTTCAAGCGGGAATTTGTAATGAGTATCTTTCGTTTCGTCGTCCTTGCAGCGTTGTCGGCTTGTGTTGTGAGTGGATGTGGCGAACAAGGCGAGACTGATGCGCTTTGCCGCTACACAACTGAGCTGGAATCGTCGCTCGTCGCTACCGGCATGATGATTGAGTCGCTTGGCAGCGTTCCTCCGAGACAGATGCAGAGTACGATTGGCGTTCTCACAGGAACTCTTTCGGTTATGGCTGAAGTTGCACCATCGACAATCAAACGAGATGTTGAAACGGTAGAGCGTTCGTATTTAGAACTTGCCGTGGCACTCGAAAATGTTTATTGGGATGGTTCCATTGCCAACGCCGATACAAACGCACAACAATCAATCGCGAACCTGTCGCGTAATGACAATATTGAAGCATTAGTTGTGTTGCGAGAGTTTGTCACTGACCAATGCAGTGTCAATTTGCAAAGTGGTATTAACGGCCTGCCCGATAGTGACATGCCAATAACCAGCACTTCGTTCGTGGTTGACCCGCAGGAGGAAATAAATACCGGATTTGACAATGAAGATACTGCTATTCGTTCTTATGCATATTTTCTTGCTGAACAGCGTGGTATTGCAGTCACATCTGAACAGGCTTTTTGTCTCGGTTCTGAAATGATGAATCTTGCGGTCGGCGCGGTGGTGTCAGATGAGATTTTTGATGATGCGCTTGTGAAGGCATTCGCATTGTGCAATATCGATGTGGAGTAGATTGCAGCAATGGAATTAGTTCTCATTCGACATGCCGAACCCGAATGGGTGAAGGACGGCTTAAGCGTCGTTAATCCACCGTTGACGGAACGAGGACTGCGCCAGGCTGAATTGCTCGGACAGCGTTTGGAGACCTTTGATTACGATCACGTGTTTGCGTCACCTTTGCAGCGCACACATTTGACAGCATTACCAACCTTGACACGGCATAACAGGCCCCTCGAGATCGAGCCATTTCTGGAAGAAATTCGCGAGCCTTCATGGCACGGTGCTCCAGCAGAAGAAACCATCAAGGCATACCGAAATGAACTTAAGCATCCGTCACATGATCGTTGGAATGGTTTGCAAGGAGGTGAATCGGTACGTGATTTCGTTGATCGCATCCATGGCGGTGCTGCCGAATTCTTGGCTCGTAACGGTGTTCGGAGATTAGATACCCAATTGCCGGTGTGGGAGATTGACAACCCCGGTGAGAAGTTTGTTTTCTTTGCACACGCGGGAACCAACAGCGTGCTGATTTGCCACCTTCTTGGTTTAGATGCAACCCCATGGGAGTGGGAGCGGTTCATCATCAACCACGCTTCGATCACCACGCTCAAGGCGATCAAGCTAGGTGATGGCTACGCATTCAGTCTTGAGCGCTTAAGCGATGTTGACCACCTACCTGCAGAGGATCGCACGCGTTAAAATCTCGTAAATCGGACCAATGATGGTTCTCACATCGTCACTGATCCGATTTACTACCTGATCACCTACTTATGGTTGAGTTGGGATGCTTGTTTCGTTGCAAGCGTCAACTGCCTTAACGATTGGGTATGGATTCACTGCAGCACCGCCCTGTGGGTGAACCTCGAAATGAAGGTGGGCAGATGATGCTCCCGTTGAGCCGTTGTAGCCGATGATCTGACCTGCACGTACTGTCTGACCAGTTGTCAATCCTGCTGCAAAACCGTCAAGGTGGGCGTAAAAGAAATATGTTCCATCAGGTGCGGTGAGGCGAATTGAATTTCCACTCAATGCACCACCCGTCAGCATTCGCGTGATGGTGCCATCAACTACTGCATAGATTGCAAGACCACGAGCACCAATGATGTCAACACCCTCATGCAATCGTCCACCACCACGTGTTGCATGCCACGAATCGGAGAATGAGCAACGGCCTTGCATCGGGAATGCCTGAAGCGAAGGCAATCCCAATTCTGAAAGTGATGGGATGAGTCCCAGTGCAGCAGCGGTATTAGCGTCAAGAGCGGTCGTGACATTTAAGCCACGTGCGCTTTGAAACTTGCCGATTGCGACCGAAGTAGCAACACCAAATACTGCGTCTGCTCCACCCTTGACTTCGATCCCTGCGGCCAACAACGCATTTTGTACTGTTCGAACCGCTTCACTCGTTTGACCACGAACTGGTAATGAGTCAATGGTGATGGCTGTTGGTGAAGTAGCCGTTGCAACAACTGGAGCAGGAACGACAACCGCAGATGCAACTACTGGTTTCTTGGCAGATGCTTTTGGAGCCGGCGCTGCAAGAAGTCCCAACGCGATTGCGGTTGCTTCGTCAACAGTCCGGGTAACACGCAATCCCTTTGACGACTGGAACCTTCCGATGGCAATTGAAGTTGCTAGACCAAATTTTCCGTCTGCGCCACCCTTGACGGTGGTGCCACTATTGATCAGTGCTTGTTGAAGTGACCACACGACATCACCCGACGATCCAACGGATGGAAATGAAGTCTTTGACAGGGGGGCTACGTCAACAAGACCGAGAAACTTCGCAGTCCGCTCGTCGAGGTTTCCGGTTGCCCTGAATCCTGCAACCCTTTGCAGCGATCGCAATGCAGATTTGGTAGCAGTACCAAAGGTTCCGTCAATGCCACCCTTAAGGGTGAAACCACGTGCAACGATTGCTTGTTGCAGTCGAATGATTTCGGGGCCAGATTCGCCAATGCGAGGAAGGGAACGCGGGTTTGTGCTGACTACCTGAGCGTTTGCTGTACTGAACGTCAGCGTCGACAGAGTTATTGATCCAAGGAGCGATAGTGACACTCCGATGACAGCCTTGCGAATAATTGATGTATTCATGATTTCCCTGACTTTCTGGTGTGAGATCCGCATAAGGGATCGGCGCCAGTCAGGGAAACTTGAGGATTATTTCACTAAAAATGTTGCTATAACCACTAATAGTGGTGAAATAGGATATTTAGGGTCTTTTGCCCACCAGTAGTGTTGGGAAGCAACCGTGCACTTTGCCGAATCAGCACTACTCTGCGAATGTGCGTTGGCCTCAGGTATCCATAACCACCTATGAAAAGGCAGTTTGGTTGGCTCTAGGAGCCCTGATTTCGATCGTAATTACTGGATCCCTCGTCAGGCTCACGGGGTCTGGACTTGGTTGTTCGGATTGGCCACAATGCAACAGCACTCGATTTATTGATGTCTCAAGCGGGCATGCGGCAATTGAGCAAATCAACAGGTTATTCACCGGCTTTGTGGCCCTTTCCGTTGTTGCCGCTGTTGCGCTTTCGCTGTTACTGGAGAGGCCAAATCGGCGAATTACAAATAACGCACTCTTGCTTGTATTGGGTGTCATCGCCCAAGTGATCATTGGCGCTTACGTAGTGTTAACGGGACTTAATCCGTGGACGAATATGGTTCATTTTTTGGTCTCGTTTATGTTGATCACCGCAGCTGTCGTGCTGCTCAATAGAGTTCGCATTTTGGTCAACGGGCCTCAAACGATTGATGTGCAGGATTCAGCTATTAAATGGGGATTGTTTTGGTCCGCAATTGTCAGTGTTGTGCTCGGAACCGTTGTAACGGGAAGTGGACCTCATTCTGGCGCAGAGGCTGTTACCAGGCTCGATATTTCGGTTCGTCTAGCCACTCAGCTTCACTCAATATCTGTGTGGATCACAGTGGCAATATCTGCGGTATTGGCAATTCGTTCACGCCGATCAACCGCTAGATGGGCAGTTGAAGGCAGTCGAGTGTTGTTTCTGCTGTTCGCCCTGATTTCCCAGGGTTTCATTGGCTATGTACAGTACTTCGCTGGCGTACCCGCGCATTTGGTGGCAATTCACATCGCAGGATCAATCATGGTCTGGATAGCAGTTCTGGCTGTGTTTCTTCCGATTACACGTCTCAATGTGCTTGACTAGTACGAATCATAAAATTGGGGATCTCGTGAACAATGTAGTCACAGCACGAAAACAATGGGTTGGTCTGCTCAAGACTCTCGTAGTTGTTGCCGCGTCTGTGTTTGCCTTTTCCGGTGCAGCCCAAGCTGAAGAGTCTGAGTTTTCGATTGTTGTGTCAGTCCAGAATCAAACCATTGATGATGGTGTTGCGACGAAGAATCCAGTGGTTGGCGTGTCAATTTCTGTAACTACTGCCACGGGAAGTGCAGTAGGTGAGGGGATTACCGATGCAAGTGGCATCGTGACGATCTCCGTTCCGTCAAAGGATTCCTATCTAGTGAACATTGATCTCGCTACGTTGCCAGACGGCATCACGTTGATTGACGAGAATAAGACCCAAGCGATCATCGAAAAGGATTCGTTCACTACTAATGCCAAGCGAGTTACATTCTTTGCGGGGTCGAGTACAGCAACAGGTGCACCGCTTTTTGATCGCGTAGTGCAACGACTGGTCGATGGCATCCGATTGGGTTTGATTATCGCGATCTGTTCGGTGGGTCTGTCCTTGATTTTTGGAACAACCGGTTTAACCAATTTTGCGCACGGTGAAATGGTGACATTCGGTGGATTGATCGCGTTTTGGTTAAATGTTTTACTTGGCGTGCCATTGCTGATCGCCGCACCATTAGTGATCGCGCTAGGTGGCGTATTTGGATTAGCGATGAATGCCATCATTTTTGCCAAGTTGCGCAAGCGTGGTATTGGACTCATATCGCAGCTGGTCGTTTCGGTTGGCCTCTCAATCATGTTGAGAAATATGTACCTGTACCAATTTGGCGGTCGAACTCGTCCACTTGATGACTTCAGTTTGCAAGTTGCCAAGAGTTTTGGGCCAGTGAGTATCACCATGCGTGATTTAACTACTGCAATCATTTCCTTGATCGCACTTGTAGCAGTAGCGTTGTATTTGCAAAAGTCCCGAACGGGCAAGGCCATTCGTGCCGTCTCGGATAATCCAAACCTCGCATCGAGTACGGGAATTGATACGCAGAAGATCATTCGCATTGTGTGGTTTGCTGGTGGAGCGCTTGCTGCGATGGGCGGCTTATTCCGTGGGCTTGATGAACAAGTTGGGTTCGAGATGGGGTCTGGCTTGATCTTTCTGATGTTCGCGGGCATCACGCTTGGAGGACTTGGGTCCGCCTACGGAGCGCTCGTAGGAGGATTCCTCGTTGGCATTCTCGTTGAACTTGCTTCACTTGTGGTTCCAGCAGAACTCAAGAATGCTCCCGCTTTATTTATCTTGATCATTGTGCTCGTTGTTCGCCCACAGGGCATACTTGGTCGCAAACAGAGGGTTGGTTGATCTATGGATATCATCAAAATTCTCGAGAATACTCTTTCTGCTTTATTCGGTATTGACGCCGCGTATTTCGCACTTGCGGCAATCGGCCTCAACATTCAGTTTGGTTACACCGGCTTGCTTAACTTTGGTCAAGCAGCATTTATGGCCTGTGGCGCCTACGGGTTTGGGATGACATCTCAATATTTCGGTGTTGGTATGTGGTGGGGAATTCTTATCGGGTTGGTTTTTGTGGTCATTCTCGGTCTTTTAGTTGGAATCCCCACACTCCGTCTGCGAGCGGATTACTTAGCAATTGTGACAATCGCAGCGGCCGAGATTGTTCGCCTTGTGGTTCGTTCCGTTGAGTTCAAGAAGTATTTTGGTGGTTCCGACGGAATCAACAGTTTTAGTAAATCATTTAGAGACCTCAGTCCATTTGATCCAGCGGGTAAATATGGAATCAGACCATTTCAGTACAGCGGTTACTCGTTCTGGACAATAATCGTTGGTTGGTCTCTCGTAGCACTGTTCTCGTTCATGGTGTACATGTTGATGAAGAGCCCGTGGGGTCGTGTTGTGAAGGCCATTAGAGAAGACGAAGATGCAGTTCGAAGTCTTGGTAAAAATGTGTATTCATACAAGATGCAATCGCTGATTATCGGTGGCGTAATCGGAATGTTTTCGGGCATGATCTTTGCACTTGATCGAGGATCGGTCCAGCCTGATAACTACAGCCGCGACGTGACGTTCTACGTTCTCACCGCATTGGTATTGGGTGGTGTGGCAAAGGTTCGTGGTTCTGTAGTAGGCCCGATGATGTTTTGGGCCATCTATGTGTTCAGCGACAACTTTCTACGTGAACTCACAAAGGATAAGCCATTCGAAATTTTTGGCTTCGGATTGATTCAGAAATCACAAGTTGGGCCCGTCAACTACATGTTGATTGGTCTTGGTCTGATGCTGCTGATGACGTTCCGTCCACAGGGAGTGTTCGGTAGCAAGGAAGAGATGGCGCTCGATGGTCGCTGATCGCTCATATTCGGATCTAGCGTTGCGAGCACGAGCCGCTTTGCAATCAGTTAACGCCTCACCTGGTGTCTCTAAACCAGATCCAATTCTTTTTGCCAACAATGTGAAACGCAATTTTGGTGGCGTCACCGCAGTAGATGTCGCTCATCTTGAGGTACAACGTGGTTCTATTACTGCTTTGATTGGCCCCAATGGTGCAGGCAAAACCACCTTGTTCAACTTGCTCACGGGCTTCGATTCACCTGATGCAGGCGAGTGGATGTTCGATGGCAAGAACCTTCAAAAGGTCGTTGCCCACCGTACGGCCAGTTTGGGCATGGTGCGTACCTTTCAATTGACCAAGAGCCTTACAAAATTGTCCGTAATCGAGAACATGAAGCTTGGCGCCACCCATCAAACTGGCGAAAAGTGGTGGAACGGCCTATTTCCATTCCGCTATCGCAAACAGGAAGCCATGATTGAGCAACGAGCCGAAGAACTGCTGAAGCGATTCAAACTCGACCACATGCGTGATCAATATGCAGGAACTCTGTCGGGCGGTCAGCGCAAATTGCTCGAGATGGCGCGTGCGCTGATGACAAACCCTCGTCTCGTCATGTTGGACGAGCCAATGGCTGGCGTAAACCCAGCACTCAAACAGAGTTTGAACGAACATATTCGCGGATTACGCGATGATGGAATGACGGTGCTGTTTGTCGAGCACGACATGGACATGGTGCACGATATTTCGGATTGGGTAGTAGTAATGGCAGAGGGCAAAATTATTGCTGAGGGTACTCCTGAACAGATTTCATCTAACCAATCCGTTATCGAGGCATATCTTGGCAGCCACCAGGGCAAATCACTGCTTGACAGCGAGGACAAGTCATGACCGACGATCGAGTGCTGATAGTTGATGAATTAGTTGCTGGCTATATCCCCGAAGTGAATATCTTGAACGGCTGCAACATCGAGGTGCGTGCTGGTGAGTTCGTTGGGGTAATCGGGCCTAACGGTGCTGGTAAGTCAACGGTGCTCAAAGCAATTCTTGGGCAGTGTGGAGTGCGATCCGGATCTGTTTCGTTCCTCGGCGCCGACATCACAGGCAAGAAGGCTCACGAACTCGTTGAACAAGGTGTTGGCTATGTGCCACAGACACAAAACGTCTTTCAAAGCTTGACGGTTTCGGAAAATCTCGAAATGGGTTGTTTTCTGAAACCAAATGTATTTGATGAGCGTTTTAAATACGTCACTTCGCTATTCCCAAAGCTTCGTGAGCGCGCAAACCAACGTGCAGGTTCACTGAGTGGTGGTGAACGACAGATGGTCGCCATGGGTCGCGCGTTAATGATGGAACCCAAATTGCTATTGCTAGACGAGCCAAGCGCTGGTCTAGCACCAGCGTTGCAAGATGAAGTGTTCATCCAATGCAAGCGCATCAACGCAGAAGGCATCGCCATTTTGATGGTGGAGCAGAATGCTCGCCGTTGTTTGCAGGTCACTGATCGTGGATATGTGCTTGATCAAGGCAAGAATGCATACACGGGAACCGGCAGACAGCTACTTGAAGACCCGAATGTGATCAAGCTGTACCTCGGCACTCTTGCCAAAATGACCGGCGGCTGATTGTTCAGAATTCGAGAAATAAAAAGGCCCCCAACCTTTCGGTTGGGGGCCTTTTCGTAAACTGACAGAGTCAGGGATTACTTACCCGAGTCGAAGTTTTCGCCGAGTGCGTTACCCATGTTGCCGTCACAGCCGTAGACCATCTTTGCCTTAGGTCCGATTCCTTGCTCCACCATGGTGCGCAAGATACGTGAACCTTCGTCAAATGTTACGAGCATGATTGCATCTGGATTTGCATCCTTGATTTCTGCAACTTCAGCATCAAATGTTGTGGCCTTTGGATCGTAAATCTTCTTGCCAAGAACAGTTACACCTGCTGCGGAGAGGTTTGCTTCGATCGAGTCAGCAAGACCCGTGCCGTAAGCATCGTCCAACGCCATGATGTAGACAGTCGCTGCACCGTCGCCTGCAATGAGGTTTGCAAGTACTGCACCCTGGAGCTTGTCAGCAGGAGCGGTACGGAAGTACAAACCATTGTCGGCATACGTTGAGAACTTGTCTGATGTGTTTGCTGGGCTGAACTGAACAACTCCAGCAGCAGTGATCTTGTCGATTACGGTCAGCGACACTGACGATGAAGCAGCACCAATAATGGCGTCAACGTTTTCTCCGAGGAGACGGTCAACGGTTGTGCTTGCTGTGTCAGTGCTGGTGTCACCCGAGTCACCCTGAACGTATTCAACTGGATTGCCAAGAACACCACCGGCCTCATTGATGAGGCTGATTGCGTACTCAACACCGGCAAATTCTGGTGGTCCGAGGAATGCAAGTGAACCGGTTTCTGGCAACATCGAACCAATCTTCAATACGCCGTCACCCTTACGCTCTACAGTTACTTCAGCATTTGGAACAATGTCCGACTCTGGAGCATCAGCAAGAACGTACGAAGCATCTTCGTACTTGAAACGGTTGTCTGCACCAAAGGTAAGAACGCCGTACGAAGCATTAATTGGTTCGCCGTTTCCGTTCATGTCCTGTGGGCCAGAGGCACCTTCGTAGTTAACATCGCCACCTGCTGCAATGATTGCAACACAGGCTGCGAAGTCGCTGCAAGTTTCACCACCAGCTGAGACAGCTTGAATCTGTGAAGCAAGTGCGCTTCCATCAGTCCCTGCTGCTTCTGCTGCAAGTGCAATGAGCATTACTGAGTCAAATGATTCTGCAGCATATGAATAGTCTTCAAGCGCTGCATTGCCTGCAGCAGTCCAGAACGCATTCATGCCATCTTTGAACTCAGATGAAAGGTTGACGAGTGGCATTGTGCCCTTCATGCCTTCCAATTCGCCACCGGTGGTGGCAGTTTCTTCACCTTCGCTGCTTCCGCCGCAAGCCGCAGCCACAAGGCTGAGACTAACAACGAGAGCACCGAAGCGACGCTTTGCTGTTTTCTTCATGTTTGTTTTCTCCCCCTAGGAGTTGGGTGACGGGTGCCACCCTGGGTTTGGATACTCAATCCTAGGGGTGTGCCGCCTTTTTTAGGCGGTCACGGATGGCTCTACCGAGCCCAGTTGGGGCGGGATTAATGGCCACCATCAACTGCACGCCATCTTTATCGGCCTGGCGCATTTGGGCGTACAGACTGGCGGCGTAGAGGGGGAGATTGCCCCAGTGGTCAATAAGCCGCGCCTCTGAATGCGCCCTGATGATGGAGATGGCATCAGGGAGTGAATCCACCAATTGGAGCTTGCCTTTTGGTGCGTAATGAGATTCGAGCATGCCAGATGCTCTCGACTCACCGTCAGGCATTGCAACGTGGATGCCCATTAATTCCTCAAGATCTTCGAGTGCAAAACCACCCGGACGCAACAGTTGGGGAACAGGTGTTGTGAAATCGATAATGGTTGACTCAACACCAATGGTGCAAGGTCCATCATCAACGATGATGTCTACATTTTCACCAAGATCAGCTAACACATGTTCAGCAGTGGTTGGACTGACATGCCCGAAACGATTTGCAGAAGGCGCTGCAACAGCGTGCCCGTGCATCGCAATGATTGAACGAGCGCACTCATTTGCAGGTATTCGAATGGCAACGGTGTGCCGGTTCCCTGTAATCAAGTCGGAGACATGTCTGGATCGTTGCAACAATAATGTAAGTGGGCCTGGCCAGCATGCTTCGACCAGAGAAACAGCCGTTTGAGGCACAGATTGTGCGTAATGATCTAGTTGGTCTAGCGACGCAAGATGCACAATCAAAGGATGTCCTACGGGACGACCCTTGACTTCAAAGATCTTGGACAATGCTCGTTCGCTTGCAGCACTTCCGGCCAATCCGTACACCGTCTCCGTTGGCAAGCCAATCAGTCCGCCCCGCGTGAGCACCTCGGCCGCCCGCTCTGCGGTGTCCATTGCATTACTGTTGACGATGTTGCTCATGTAGTTATGAGGCTACAAATACGGAGTAGCCTTAAGCGGTCGTAAGACGGCTGAACGAAGCGATTCTTAGTGGGTTAAAGGGGTACAAGGTGAAGTTTCTCAATGGTGTGCCGAGTTACGACCTTACGTACAACGATGTCTTCATGGTTCCGAGCCTGTCTTCGGTGCCCTCGCGCCAAGGCGTAGATTTGCGAACCACTGATGGCCTCGGCACGACGATCCCCGTGGTCGTTTCGAACATGACTGCGATTGCTGGAAGGCGAATGGCCGAGACCGTTGCGCGTCGGGGAGGAATTGTCGTCCTTCCGCAAGATATTCCGCTCGACGTAGTAGAAAACGTTGTCCAATTCGTCAAATCTCGACACACGGTGTACGAAACTCCAATCACCATGCCACCGACAGGAACAGTTGGTGAAGCACTCAGTCTCATTCACAAGCGTGCACACGGCGCTGTAGTAATCGTCGATTCTGATGCCAAACCTATGGGCATCTTCACCGAACGCGATGCAATTGGTTCTGATCGGTTTGCACAGTTGCATAACGTCATGAGCACCGAGGTCATCTCACTCAGTGCGGCGTTAAGTGCAGAAAGCATGTTCGATGAAATGACTGAGAGGAGAATTTCATTCGCTCCAGTCATTGACAAGGATGGACGGCTTGTCGGAGTGATCACACGTAAAGGTGCTCTTCGCAGCACCATTTACAAGCCTGCAGTTGACAGCAAAGGTCAGCTGATGATTGGCGTGGCTGTAGGCATCAATGGTGATCCAGCCAAGCGGGCTAGTGCACTCGCGGCGATGGGCGTCGATGTGATGGTTGTGGATACCGCACATGGGCATCAAACTCGCATGCTGACTGCATTGCAACAGGTTCGTGCCGTTGTCACCAGCACGCCAATTGTTGCTGGCAATGTCGTTACATCGGCAGGCACACGCGATCTCATCAATGCTGGCGCCGACATTGTCAAGGTTGGTGTAGGACCAGGAGCAATGTGTACAACACGCATGATGACCGGAGTAGGGCGACCACAATTCTCTGCTGTACTCGAGTGTTCTGAACAGGCATCGGCTTTAGGAAAGCATGTATGGGCAGACGGCGGAGTTCGTCATCCTCGCGATGTTGCGTTGGGTCTTGCTGCTGGCGCAGCGAACATCATGTTTGGCTCGTGGCTTGCAGGTACGTATGAATCCGCCGCGGACACGTTGCGTGATACTTCTGGTCGTTTATACAAAGAAAGTTTTGGCATGGCGTCCAACCGAGCTGTCCGTAATCGCACGAGGGATGAATCAGCTGTCGAACGAGCCCGTAAGGAATTGTTCGAAGAAGGAATTTCTACATCTCGAATGTATTTGGATCCCGAGCGACCAAGTGTTGAAGACATCCTTGATCAAATTGTTGCTGGAGTACGTTCATCGTGCACCTATGCAGGAGCCAATGACATCATTGAATTTCGCAACAACGCGGTAATCGGAATCCAAAGTGCATCTGGTTATGAAGAAGGTCGTCCGAGGGATACCAGTTGGTAATTGGTCCCCAACAACGAGTCATCGCAATCGATGGTCCAGCTGGTGCAGGCAAATCGACTATCGCCAAAGCGCTTTCAGCGCGACTCGGAATGAAGTATCTCGATACTGGCGCCATGTACCGAGCCGTCACATTTGAGGCCATGCTGAGAGATCTTGACCTAGACGACTCAGATCACATCGCGCAGTTGGCTATTGATTGCGACTTGCACGTTGGCTTAGACCGAGTAATTATCAACGGTCACGATGTAACCACGGCTATTCGACAAACCGATGTCACCGCAAATGTCAGTAAAGTTGCATCCAATTCTGGTGTCCGTAAGGAAATGCGAATTAGACAGCAAGAGTGGGCAACGACGCATGGCGGCGGCGTGATTGAAGGTCGTGATATTTCGACGGTTGTGTTTCCTGAAGCAATCTTAAAAGTGTTTCTCACCGCAAGTCCCCACATCCGCGCCCAACGACGAGTTGACCAGAATGGTGGAAATGTTTTTGAGATTGCAGCAGCAATTGAACAGCGAGACCTCATTGACAGCACTCGCAGTGATAGTCCACTTGCGGAATCCAGTGACTCAATCGTTATTGATACAGGCAACCGGTCGATCGACGAAGTTGTCGACGAATTAGAGACTATGTTCGTGTTAAGGATGATTGATGGCAACAGTTGACACGCGAATCGTTGGACAAACACGTTCCACGAAGATGTTCTATGCCGCCATTCGCTCGCTCGTGTTGTTCCTCTGTCGGACTCTGCTCAGACTAAGGGTGATAGGTGTCAATAACATTCCAAAGACCGGTGCATTCATCTTCGCACCAACACATCGTTCGACAATCGACATCCCGGTGGCTTCTGCAGCAACACGACGCAGGATGCGATTTATGGGCAAGGACTCAATCTGGAAGTTTGCGCTGATCGGAAAGGCGATGTCGGCTCTTGGTGCATTTCCCGTAACGCGCGGTTCTGCCGATTTGGAAGCCTTGAAACGATGTATTGCGGTGTTGAATAGTGGCGAACCTTTGGTGATGTTTCCTGAAGGCACGCGGCACGAAGGTCCCGAGGTGATGCCCTTGTTTGACGGTGCTGCCTATGTGGCTTTCAAGGTCGGAGTACCGATAGTTCCTGCCGGAATTGCTGGAACTGAAGATGTCATGCGGTCCGGATCTAAGTCAATTCGCTTTAAACGATGCGCGATGGTTATTGGCGAACCGATCACGGTCACCATTCCAGAGTCGGGCAGAGCAACCCGCGAGCAAGTTTCAGAACTGACAGTGTTTTTGCAGTCAAGGCTTCAATCGGTGCTTGATGAAGCAAATCGATTAATCAACTAGCTTCTCTTCATATAGCTGCGCATGAGCGCAACAAGATCAAGTGGATCTTTCGTCCCACACATTTCTCGGACCGAGTGCATCGATAGTTGTGGAACACCGATATCGCAAGTGTCTATCCCAAGCCGTGTTGCCGCGATCGGTCCAATAGTGGAACCGCATGCAATGTTGTTGCGTGAAGAAAATGTCTGCAATGAAATCTTTGCATCTGCGGCTGCCGATTCAACAGGGAGCAAAGACGACGCCGATGTTGCATAACGCTGATTTGCGTTATGTTTGACCACAACACCGTGGTTAATTAATGGCGCATTGTTCAACTCATGGCGATCGACGTAATTGGGATGAACAGCGTGGGCATTGTCTACAGACAGGCAATGGCTGTGCTGCAACAGGCTGAGGTAATTGGAACGTGATCCATCAGTATGGAGCGAGAGAGATTCAAGTACATGTTCGAGCATCGGACCCGCTGCTCCGACTGCCGACTCAGAGCCGACCTCTTCGTGATCAAACAACGCAACTACCATCGGATCGTTTCCATCTACAGAAACGAGTGCATCTAGTGCCGCCCAACATGAGATCTGATTATCAATTCGAGACGATGCAAAAAACTCGTTGTTTTTACCTATAATCTCACCGCGCTGCGTATCGAATAATTGTGCGGACCAGTTGACAATTTCTCCTCGCTCACATTGCGTAAATTCTGCAATCCATGAATCAAATGATGTTGATGGTTGATCCAAAGACCACACCGGCGTGAGATGCTGATGGCGATTTAGAGTCAAACCTTTGTCGTTTATTTCGCGATCTAAATGAATTGCAAGCTGGGGAATGCGCGCAACGGAATGATCGGTTGCAAACAACTGTGTCGTACCGTCGCGACGCACAACATGGCCCGCGATACCCAAGTCGCGGTCCAGCCACGAATTTAGAAGCGGACCTCCGTAGACCTCAACATGAAGCTGTTGCCAATTGAGGACTGTCATATCTGGCCGTGGCTTGATGTGCAGACCTGGGGAGTCGGTGTGTGCACCAATGATACGAACACCCTGTCTATTGATTTCCGCAATATTTCGCCACGCAATGATTGTTCCGTTTCGGACAACGAATCCTCGTTCACCATGAGGCGTGGAGTCAATCGAAGGTTGGTAGGCGATAAAGCCGTGCTCGCTCAGGATGCTGGCAGCGTTTGCAACAACGTGGTTAGCCGTAGGGGACTGATCGATCAGATTCTTGAACGTTGAAATCATGGATTCTGTGTGATGGAAGAGAGTGATACTTCTTGACCGAAAAATGTGCACGAGGTGTTCAAAGGCGTACCTGCTTCGGCCTGATCCTTTGCGGTTGCAATGCATGCATTGACAGCATCTCGTTGCGTGAACGCAAGCACTCCAATGGCTGCGAACACAATGAGAAGCAAGAGTTTCGACACGATTGATTTTGCAAATTTAAGAACAAGCAGCAACCCAATAAACGATCCCGCCATTGCAAACAACGAATAGTTTTTCGCGCTTTCAGCGTCAAATTGAATCAAGTCCACGTTGTTATTCTGCCAGCAAAACTTCACGGATCAGCGCATCTGGGATACGGTAAATGCATGTCAAATGTAAACGTGTCTGGTGTTGGCCCCCCTGATGTTGTACTGCCAGATGTGCGAGCTGATCTGATTTCTGCATTAGATGCTGCGTTAGCGTCTCCCGAACATCAACAACGCGATGCTGTCGCGCGCGTTGTTGCATCGAACCCACGGTTCCTTGATGCGTGGGCAGCATTAGGCGATTGTGCGCGCGACACAATTGAGAGTTACATGGCATACCGCGTTGGATATCACCGAGGGTTAGACGCATTGCGCGCAAATGGTTGGAAGGGCAGTGGCTACGTGCGGTGGTCGGCGCCTACCAATCATGGCTTCCTACGTTGCTTGGATGGCCTTGCACGCACTGCTGGCATGATCGGCGAGGATGATGAGGCAACTCGTTGTTCGCAATTTTTACTGCAATGCGATCCCAATGGAAAACCAAATTAATTTGACCAAAAGCCACATCGCCGCGTTTGTGTTTGCAGGTGGAACTAGCAGACGCTTTGGATCAAATAAAGCACTCTTTGAAATTGATAGAAGGCCAATGATCGAATTGGTTGCTGGCAACATCGGTGCTGCGGCTGAGCGTGATCCCATCTTTGTCGGTGCGCGTGATGATTTAAAGATTCCTCAAGGTGATGTATTGATCGGGAAACGTGAGGGCACTGGACCGTTAGGAGCATTATGTGATGCTCTGGAATTGACAACTTCCCAGATTGTTCTCGTAGCCCCATGCGATACACCATTTTTTTCATCGGAATCGTTTTCACGATTAGTTGCGCGGATGAATAATGTCGCTGCTGTTGTCGCTGTTGATAGTGAACGGCAGGACAATGCTCACTGGCTACTGAGTTGTTGGAATGCTGATGTGTGTAGGAAACATCTGGCAGATCAGTATGACTCCGGCGAGCGAGCCATCCATCGCGCTGTAAGTGGTCTTAATGTCCACTTTGAATCGTTTGATGAGCGCGAGTTGCGAAACATCAATTCACGCTCAGACATTGAATAGAATTGAGACATGATTAAGGAAATCTCTGCTGCTGAACTTCACTCGTTGTTGCAATCGGGTGCTCAATTGATTGATGTTCGTGAACCATCGGAGTTCGAGGGTGGGCACGTTCCTCGCGCTATTTCGATTCCACTTGCGAGTGTTCCCGAAAATGTTGAGCAGTTTCGCAGTGCTAACGACGTGTACGTGATCTGTCATTCAGGTGCGAGAAGCATGCGTGCGTGCGAATTTTTACACGATGCAGGCATCACTAATGTGATCAATGTTGCGGGCGGTACTTCTGGGTGGATCGCCCTTGGTAACGAAGTAGAAACCGGCGCCTAATCGTGATATGGGTGGACACCGATGCCGCCCTGAGCGAGCTGATCGACGATGCGGTGTTGCGCCATCGCTATGCCCTTGACACCGAGTTCCATCGTGAAAAGACCTACTTTCCTAAACTCGCTCTTGTTCAGATAAAGACCCACGAAACAACTGCAATCATCGACCCGCTAGCTGTTGATACTTCGGCTTTTTCACGTTTATTTGATTCTGATTCCTTGTGCGTTGTTCATGCCGCACAGCAGGATATGGAAGTGTTGCAACATGCAGTTGGCGCAATACCAAAACGTATTTTCGATACGCAGCTGTCATCTGGTTTCATAGGTTTATCTACGCCATCGCTTGCTTCGCTTGTCCAGAACGAGTTGAAGATTTCGCTGCCGAAAGGCGATCGGCTTACAGACTGGTTAAGGAGACCACTCAGCGCGGATCAAATGAAGTATGCAGCAAGTGACGTCGAATACTTGTTTATTTTGCACGACAAGATCAACCAAAAGCTTGAACAATTGGGAAGAGTGTCATGGGCACAAGAAGCTTGCGAGGAACTGCGTTCGCGACCAACGAGTCCGTCTGATCCGCGAGATGCTTGGTTGAAGATCAAAGAGGTACGAACATTGAAGCCGGGGTCGCGCGGTACTGCACAAGCTCTTGCACAATGGCGTGAATTGAAAGCCATTGCAAGTGATATTCCACCGCGCCGTGTGCTTTCAGATATCGCATTGATCGGAATAGCGCACGCAATGCCGGAAACCGTTGAGGACCTCAGCCTGATCAGAGGGGTAGAAAGTCGCCAACTTGGACCAACCATTTCATCCGAAATCATCGCAATGGTTCAAAAAGGAAGATCAGTAGATGCACGATTTCCTCAGTCAGATGCCGATGATATTGATAAGGAGTTTCGACCTGCCATGAGCCTGATTGCAGCGTGGATAGGTGAGTTAGCGCGCATTCACGACATCGATGCGACACTGCTCGGAACTCGCCAGGACATCATGGATTTGTTGCGACCAAACAAGACATCACGGTTATCCACAGGCTGGAGAGCAGAAATGGTTGGTCGTGACATCGAACGAATTCTGAGTGGAGAAGCAGGATTGAGCTTCGATGGGCACGGAAGACTTCGTTTATTGCCAACAACCTTGCAATAAAGCCATTAAATGAGGCTGTTTACGGCTAGAGTACACGGCGATGTTTATTCAATAGGCGGCTACCTAGGCGGTAGCCGTCCGATCACAGTTCGGAGCCCCTACCGTGAAGAAGGGTCGTCATCGTCGCTTTGAAGAAGCGCGCAGATTGAAGCAATCAGGCCCAACGGCCGAAGATTTAGGTTTTGGTGGGCGTTCGCGTTCGCCGCAGACGGAAGAAGACGAGTATGCAGCCATAGCAGAACGCTACGGAGTGCGGTTCGACGATGATGAGGAAGAAAGCGAAGAGGAAGAGAACTAGATCAGCCCTGTTCGGCTTTTACATTTCACCCCCACAATGACACAACAATCTGACAAGCTGCGCAATATTGCTTTGGTCGCCCACGTAGACCATGGCAAAACAACCCTCGTAGACGCCTTACTGCGTAGTACCGGCACCTTTGCCGCTCACGCTGCAGTGATTGAGCGTGTTATGGACAATGACGATCAAGAGCGAGAGCGAGGAATCACCATTCTTGCAAAGGCTGCTCAGATCGAGTGGAAGGGAACCAAGATCAACTTGGTGGACACTCCTGGTCACGCTGACTTTGGTGGCGAGGTAGAGCGAGCATTGGCGCTTGTTGACGGCATTTTGCTTCTTGTCGACGCTGCTGAAGGCCCACTACCACAGACGCGATATGTGTTGTCAAAGGCTCTCACGTTGGATCTTCCCGTGATCTTGGTGATTAACAAAGTTGACCGTCAAGATGAGCGTAAAGAAGAAGTGTTGCTCGAAGTAGAACAATTGTTCCTCGACCTTGCGCATGCTGATCACCATTTGTCGTTCCCTGTGTATTCTGCTGTCGCTCGTGAAAGCAGAGCGATGAAGGGTCTTGGAATGCCTGCATCTGATGCCGACCTCAGTCCATTGCTTGATGCCATCGTTGAACATATTCCAGCACCAAAGAATGATCCAACTGCTCCATTACAAGCAATGGTGACCAATTTGGATGCGTCTGATTACCTTGGTCGCTTGGCCATCGGTCGCGTGATTTCTGGAGTACTTCGTAAAGGCGAC
This sequence comes from Acidimicrobiales bacterium, assembly GCA_030832455.1. GTDB lineage: Bacteria > Actinomycetota > Acidimicrobiia > Acidimicrobiales > Ilumatobacteraceae > UBA3006. The sequence goes on along the minus strand of JAURJB010000004.1, from coordinate 5,987 downwards.
AATGTTGCAGTCTGTCAGAAGCCAACTGACGCGAATCCTGCACCGATTTTGAAGCGAAAGCTCAGCTCACTTTTCCAGTTCTCGGGTATTGAACGCTCTGATGCAACCGAAATTGTTGCAGGTGACTTGTTCATTCTCTCTGGTATCGAAGAAGTTGAGGTTGGTGACACCATCGCCTCAGTCGATAATCCAGTTGCGCTCCCGCGCCTTGAAGTGGATGAACCGGTATTGCGAATGAGTTTTGGTGTTAACACATCTCCATACGCTGGTCGCGATGGCAAATATCTCACCAGTCGACACCTGCGTGATCGCTTGAACAAGGAAATCTTGGGCAACGTAAGCATCAAGATTTCAAATACAGAAGTTGCTGAAGTCATGGAAGTTGCAGGACGAGGTGAATTGCAGCTTGCAGTTCTCATTGAAAACATGCGTCGCGAAGGTTTCGAGCTTCAGGTAAGTCGTCCAGAAGTAATTACCAAGGACATTGAAGGCAAGCGTCATGAACCGCTCGAGTCGGGTACCTGTGACGTTCCTGAAGAGTATGTTGGCGCAATTACTCAGGCGCTTGCACCCCGCAAAGGTCGCATCACCGACCTTCGACCTGGCGATCCAGGGAGAACGATTGTGAGCTTTGAGGCCCCTTCCCGTGGTCTGATTGGTTTTCGTTCGCTATTGCTTACCGTGACGCGTGGTACTGCGCTGCTTCATCAAAGCCTTGCAGGCTGGATGCCGTGGTGCGGCGAGCTTCCGCATCGCTTAGGTGGTGCAATGATCGCCGATCGCATGGGTACAACAACTGCTTACGCGTTGGACAACTTGCAACTTCGCGGAACCTTGTTCGTGTCTCCGGGCGATGACACCTACGAAGGCATGGTTGTTGGTGAGAACTCACGTGATGACGAAATGGTCGTCAACGCGGTTCGTGCAAAGGAGAAAACCAACATTCGTACACACAGCCACGACGATGGCCCAAAACTTGCAACGCCAGTTACACATACTCTGGAGTCCGCTATTGAGTGGATCGGCGATGACGAGCTAGTTGAAGTGACACCAAACTTCATTCGGATTCGTAAGCGCTACCTGACGCTCGAAGAACGTCGCAAGTACACCAAGAAATCAAATAACTAGTTTTTTGGTTTCTTCATCTTGGGATGGGGAAGCGCTACCGAAGTGTCCCGCGACAGCGTCTCTACGATCATCTTGTAGATCGCTGGTCCAACCAGCTCTGTGAGCTCATCTTTTAGGTACTCGTACACAGGATTTTTGCCAACGAATGCTTTTGAGTCATCCGTGCACCACCAATGGAAGTCATGACCGCCCTCGCCCCAGTCGCGACGCTTCCATTCGCGCACAAAGGAAACAACATGGCCATCATCTTCAGTGAACTCTTCCAATCGGAGAGGGACTTGCCAACACACATCAGGCTTCCAGTCCATCGGACGTTCACCCGCCTCAAGGGCTGCAATATGGAATGCACACCCAAGCCCACCGGGAAAATCGGCATCGTTGTGAAAAATGCATACACCGTTCACTTTGCGCGTGACATCTGCGCCATCACGTTCTTTACCCAGCCACTTACCGTTCTTGCCGCGCTCCATATTCTGCCAGTGTTCTGGCTTGAGGCGGGCGACTGAACGTTTTACTGAAGCAAGGTCTTTCTTGTCGATGAAGTGGGCACCGTAACTGCAACATCCGTGCTGCAGCTTTGTTGCATCATCATCAAGATCCCCCTTGCACCCCGAGCCATAAATACATGTCCAGTTGGACTGTAAATAGGTTGCGTCGATCATCCATGTCTGATCGGAGTTGGGATCTGAGAAGCTGACATATTCGTGGAGGTCTTTAGGCTTTGGCACGAGCGATAACGATAGACGAAGTACAGTTTGTTTGTGGCATCCGTTGAAGAAATCATCACTCACCTGCAAGGCATATCCGAAGATCTTGCCGACAAGTCTCTAGACGCGCTCAAAGAGGCACACCGTGAAGGTCAGGCCAAGCGTCCTGAACGTGAACGCCAAATTACCCAAGCCCGCAGAGCAGTAGAAAAAGCAATCGGTGTGCTTAGTCGGCTTGATTAATCCGATCAATTAACGATCTCAAACCACCAAGGTCGTTACGTACAAACTCAAACTTAAATCTGGTTTTGTCTAAGTTGTCGTTGGTACTGATTTCCTGCGGTGTTGGACCACACGCCTCAAATAGACCATTTTTGCGAAGATGTGCAAAATCAGTCTGCATGGCAGCCAAATATCCCTCGGAAATACTCTTGTTCATACGGACGATGAGGTACTTGCCGACGAAACGAATCGAATGAAATACACGGTAGAAATCCTCGATCTCGGTCACTGCACCGATTGTGGTTTCACAGACTTTGTACAGCGATAAATCTGAAGGCGAGATCAAGCCTCTTGGAAGTAGCTCGTTTCGCACGAACGTATCCATTGTCTGCCAGAAGTGATCACCAGGTAAGTCCAAAAGGACAGTCGGGGCGATAGCGCCTCGGCCGGTTTGCATCAAGGTCAGTAGTTCAAATGTTTCATCAAGAGTTCCAAATCCACCAGGCATACAAATGAACGCCTGGGAATCCTTCATCAACATCAGTTTTCGAGTGAAGAAATAGCGCATCTCGACAAACTTGCCGTCACCAGCAATGATCGGATTCGCGCTCGCTTCAAAAGGCAACCTGATGGATACCCCAATTGATTGATCTCGACCAGCACCAACCATTCCCGCTTCCATGATCCCCGGACCAGCACCAGTAACCACCATCCAACCGCGCGCAGACAACTCTGCTGCAACATGTTGCGTGTGCAAATACAGTGGGTCATCTTTTTTGGTTCGTGCAGAACCAAAGATGGTCACCTTTTTGCGATCTGCATACGGATCAAACATCGAAAACGCCTCACGCATCTCCTTCAATGCTGAGGAAGCGATCTTTAAATCCAGCGTTGACGTGTTGTCTTGCCCTAACCCAAGTGCAGTAATAATGAGGTGCTTAACGTAGTCGGTGTCATGACCACCTCCGTGCTCGGCAATCAGCTGGCTTAATGCTTCGTCTAGAGAGCGATCTGGCCCGTCGTCAACCATGATCTAATTGGCTTTTGCTACAAGTACTGCCAAAAGATCACGGAAGCTTTTCTGAAACGATGCCACGCCTTCTGTCTCTAGTTGCTGTGCCACTTGGTTTGGGTCAATCGCAAATTGCGACAGGGAAGCCCATACATCGTGAGCATCTTGTACACCGCGAGTGATGGTGACATCGATGGTCCCGCGTTGGATAAATGCGTCCATGGTTTGGTCGGGAAGCGTATTGACTGAATGTGGACCGATCAGTTGATCGACATACATGGTGTCGGGATACGTTGGATTTTTCGTGCTGGTTGATGCCCATAGCGGCCGTTGCACCTGTGCTCCTGCCTGAGACAGCGCTTTCCAAACATCGCCGGCAAATGTGCGCTCAAACATTTGATACGCAATTTTAGCTTGGGCAATAGCAGCCTTGCCCATGAGTTGTGTAGCGCCCTCAGACCCAATCGCTTGCAGACGTTTATCGATCTCGGAATCGACTCGAGAAATGAAGAAACTCGCCACGGAAGCTACATCGGCAACCCGTTGAGGCGCGGTTGCTGCTAAACGAGTGAGTCCTTGGATATACGCACTCATCACCTCGGCGTAGCGAAGCACGCTAAAAATCAAGGTGACATTGACATTAATTCCACGGCTGATGACTTCTTCGATAGCGGGCAAACCTTCAACCGTTGCGGGTATTTTGATCATCACATTGGGACGAGCAATTTGATCATGGAGCAGTTGTGCTGCGGCAATTGTTCCGAGCGTGTCATGGGCTAGTTCCGGTGACACTTCGACGCTTACGTAGCCGTCAAGACCATACGACTTGTCGTAGAGCGGTCGGAAGATATCGGCTGCGGCAATGATGTCGCTTTTGACGAGTTCCCAATACGTGTCCTCTATAGAGAATCCCTGCTCAAGGCACTGATGGAATTGAGCATCGTATAAATCGGATCCTTCAATGGCCTTCTGGAAAATGGTGGGATTTGATGTCAACCCCCGAATGCCCGAGGCAAGGACGCGTTCAAAATCTCCGTGCTCGATATATTCCCGCTTGAGATTGTCGAGCCATGGGCTTTGTCCACCAGCATCAAAAAGCTGAACTAAAGGTTGTTGATGTGGAGAGTTCATGACCGTTTGATTGCAATTTCACGGGCAACACGAACCACATGTTCCACCGAAATTCCGAGTTTTTCCATCACGGTTGCACCGGGGGCGCTTGCACCAAAACGGTCAATTCCGATACTTGCATCTGCATACTCTGACCATCCAAAAGTGACACCAGCTTCTACCGAAACCACAGGAACACCTTTTGGAAATACATCATGTTGATATGGGAGAGGCTGGTTGTTAAATCGGTCAAATGAAGGCATCGAAACAACGTTTGCATGACAATTTGACTCTTGCAATGCTGCGGCGGCAGCAATACACACTGAGACCTCACTGCCAGTTGCCACCAAGATGACATTCGGTTGATCACGTTTGATAACGGTTTGCGCACCGTAACGAACAGCGTCACCATCCGTTGTGATTGGCAATGATTGTCGACTCAGCACCAGGCACGTTGGTCCGTCGTATGTAAGCGCGCATTCCCAAGCAACTTTTGTCTCATTGGAATCTGCAGGACGGATCACTTGTAAACCCGGAATCACTCGCAAGCTGGCAAGATGCTCAACTGGTTGGTGCGTTGGACCATCTTCACCAACTCCAATAGAATCATGTGTGAACACGAAAATGACACGTGCCTTGCTCAGTGCTGACAAGCGCATTGAGCCACGCATGTAATCGGCAAACACGAAGAATGTTCCACCCACGGGGATAGTTCCACCATGTAATGCCATGCCGACCATCGCGGCGCCCATTGCATGCTCCCGAATTCCGAAATATACCTGTTGACCAGTAGGCAATTGACGTGATTGACCGCCAACTGCTTTCACCTTTACTCCGGTGTTTCCCGTGAGATCTGCAGAACCGATGATCAATCCTGGAAGCGAGGCGACACTTGCTTCAATGCATTGTTGGATTGCTTGACGTGTGGCAAGTGTCGAGTCTTGTGCAAACGTTGGCATCACTTCAGAAATGACAGAGCCATCAGGGGTAGTCCAACACGCATTAAATGCGTGAGCATGTTCAGCATGAATAGAAGACGTTGCATATTCATCCAACCATGTATTTCCGCGCGCGATGGCATGTTCACGCGACTCGCGAACAACGCTGTCTGGAGCCCAGAAGGGCTCGTTCGGAATACCCATAACTTGCTTTGTTCGCACAACATGTTCTGCGAGAAATGGATTTCCATGCGCCTCATGAGCATCTGTGAAATCAGGTGATGGGAAACCAATTTGCGTTTTTAGGATGCACAACGTTGGCTGACCGCGATGATTGCGAGCAGTGTTGAGCATGGATTCAAGAGCATCTAGATCCTCGGCGATGTTGCCAGCCTCGATGACATTCCATCCGTAACTGCTGAAGCGCTGACGAACATCATCTGAACATGTCAAGGATGTGCTGCCATCAATCGTTATTCCATTGTCATCGAATATGCACACCAAACGATCGAGGCCAAGATGACCCGCAAGCGAAGCAGCTTCATGACTGATGCCCTCCATAAAGCATCCATCGCCCGCGAGCACGTACGTGTGATGACTCATCAGGTCTGAGCCGAAACGTTCTCGTAAATTACGTTCGGCTATTGCCATACCAACAGCATTGGCAAACCCTTGACCGAGTGGTCCGGTGGTGACTTCTACGCCGCGTGTATGACCAACTTCTGGATGTCCAGGGGTAAGTGAATCCCATTGACGAAAAGCCTTGATGTCGTCTATTTCAAGGCCATACCCGTTGAGAAATAGTGCAGCGTATTGCAAGATGGACGCGTGACCATTGGACAAAATGAATCGATCACGATTCCTCCAACC
>JAURJB010000049.1 GCA_030832455.1 Acidimicrobiales bacterium | reverse complement strand
AACGGTGAGTACTGCTTCTGTTTCATCAGTTCGGTAGCACGCTCACCACGTTCCAGCTGCGCGCGAGTTGCGGCGTCCAGATCCGAGGCAAACTGTGCGAACGCTGCCAGCTCACGATATTGAGCGAGTGCCAGTCGAACACCACCACCTTTTTGTCCAACACCCACCAGGTTTCCGCGCGCAACATCAAGTGCGTCTGCAGATCGGTCCGTGAGCCACACATTGGACTTTCCGAGCGGCAACTCGTGCGTCATGCTGAGCCCGATTACACCGCTTCCCGTACCCAGGTCGACAATGTTGAGCGGTCGATCAATTTCTTTCAATCGTGTATTTGCCAGCGTAAGCGCTATGTCAACCAGCAATTCGGTTTCGGGCCGCGGTATGAGTACTCGTTGATCAATGAACACATCTAAATGTCGAAACGCCCAACGCTTCATCACGTATTGCAATGGTTCGCCTGCCAAGCGGCGGCGCACCATGTCGTGCAGTTGTTTTGCCATTGCAGAAGTGACGAAATCATTTAATGCTGCGCGAAACTCATCGCCATCTACTCCACTTGCGTGCTCACATAGCCAACGTGCTTCGTTTGCATCACCGAGTTGTTCAGTGGTGTGCGAGAGCATCTCGCTCCATGTCACCGCGTCTTCGGGTGTCATGTTGGGATTAGTCGTTTGCGGCGCCAGCCAACTGCTCAATCTGGAACTGCGTTGTGAGCGCATCCACGACTGGGTCAACGTTGCCCGCCAAGAAGTCTTGTAGCTGATACAAAGTGAAGCCAATGCGGTGATCGGTAATGCGGTTTTCTTTGAAGTTGTACGTGCGAATTTTCTCGCCTCGGCCGCCCTTGCCCACCTGGGCTTTACGCTCGGCCGACATCTTCTCGGCCTGCTCTTCTTCACGCTGTTTCAATAATCGCGATCGCAACACGGTCATTGCGCGCAGACGGTTTTGCAACTGCGAACGCTCATCTTGCATGGCCACCACAATTCCTGACGGCTTGTGGGTAATACGGACTGCCGAGTCGGTGGTGTTTACGCCCTGACCACCTGGTCCGCTCGCACGGTACACGTCAATCTGCAAATCCTTTTCGTCTATCGATACATCAACTTCTTCGGCTTCTGGCATCACCATCACGGTTGCCGACGATGTGTGAATACGACCCTGTGCTTCGGTAACTGGCACGCGTTGCACTCGATGAGGGCCTCCCTCAAAACGCATGCGCGTCCACACCGTGTCCCCCTTGAACAGCATGGTCACTTGGTTGATACCACCCATCGGTGACTTATCGAGCGAAAGCACTTCAACCGACCAACCGTTGCGCAGCGCCCACGCGCTGTACATATCGAACAGATCATGTGCGAATAAGTTGGCTTCTTCGCCACCTTCGGCTCCACGGATTTCAACGATGATGTTCTTACCATCGTTTGGATCCGCGGGAAGCAGCAGCACTTTCAGATTGGCTTCAAGTTCGGCAATTCGTGCAACAGCGCTATCAAGTTCGGCCTGCAGTTGTTCGCGCTCTACACCTTTGGCATCGCCCATCAATTCCCGAGCCGCTTCGGCATTGCCTTCCGCATCTTTGTATTCGCGAATACATTGCACGAGCGGTGTTTGCTGCTTGTATCTGCGCGATACATCGCGCAATTTGTTCTGATCGTTTAATACCTCGGGCGTGCCAAGGCTTTCCTCAAGAGCCACATATTCGGCTTCAATCTGAGAGAGACGTTCAAACACGATGCTTAGGCTACGGGCTAATCAACGACGAACTGGGGAAACTTCAACGAAACGCGCTGGATTACGCAATGACTGTGCCAATTTATGTAGCGATGGAGTGACATTGTTTGTATGAGTTGCAATGAATAGTTCCGCATTGGGCGCGGCACGCAAGCGTGCATCTGCGCCAAACGCCACTACGTCCACATCAATTGATGCTGTGCACGCGACAACCACTGGGGTGCCATTTGCCAATGTTCCTAACGCAACGCACGGCATCTCGTCTTTTACATTCATTCGTCTTACCGGTGGTTCGATGGGTTGAAGGTGTGCTGCGCCAATAAACTCAGGCGAAGCAACAATTCGATGACGAAGCAATCGCTCTGGTGCCAGACGATTTAATGGGTGTGGTACCGACCCCTCAGTGCGATGATCGCGAACGATGCCCGCAACACGAGCAAGCGACTCAACTGTTGCATCTCGGCCGTGCACCAACTGAAATGTTTCACGATCGTGTGCGCCAACGCCTATTTCAAGCCGTGCACCGTCGCCAGCATCGTCATTCACCACGCGACACACTTCAAGACCCAACACTTCTCCAGTGAGCAATCCGTGCTCGCGAACAACATCTGCGCCAGATGCTTCAATCATGAGTGCAAATTGCTCGTGTGTATCGGGAACTTTGGTTGACGGTAATGGCCCTGTTGCTGTTGCACGAGTTACGCGACCATTTGCGACATCCCAAATGGAAATGTCGGAATCAAACAGTTGCGCACGACGCGCAAGTACGTCTGCATCGCTTTTGGTCAAAACATTGAGCGAGACAATTTCGTTCTTGCCTGCCCATAACAACGCCGGGCTTAATGCACGAGCATGTTGTTCCGCAACATAAATCCAACCAATCGACCCCTGCAATGCGGCGTAACCAAAAGGAAATTCAACCGACTCAAATGAAGCCGTATCGGCGCCGCATTGCGACGCCGCCATGCGCAGGCGTGCGTCAGACACTTATGCGGTTGGCTGCTTAGCGATTTCGTTCAAGAAGTCGTCGTTGTTCTTGAATGTCTTCAAGCGATCGATCAACAACTCAAGACCTGGCGCAGCGTTTCCATCTGCAGCAAGTCCGCTCAACACGCGACGCAACTTCCACACCATCTGCAATTGCTTCCGTTCGAAAAGCAACTCTTCATGTCGCGTGCTCGATGCATCAACATCGATTGCTGGGTAGATACGACGCTCTGCAACTTTGCGGTCGAGGCGAAGTTCCATGTTGCCGGTTCCTTTGAATTCTTCAAAGATGGCATCGTCCATGCGACTATTTGTTTCCACAAGCGCAGTAGCCAAAATGGTCAAACTGCCGCCTTCCTCTACGTTGCGTGCAGCACCGAAGAACTTCTTTGGTGGATACAACGCACCAGCATCAATACCACCCGACATGATTCGTCCGGTTGCAGGAGCAGCCAAGTTATATGCACGTGACAAACGCGTAATTCCGTCCAAAATGATGACGACGTCTTCACCCATTTCCACCATGCGCTTCGCCTTCTCAATGGTGAGTTCTGCAATATGCGTGTGCTCTTCCGAAGGACGGTCGAATGTTGATGCAATGACTTCGCCCTTTACTGTGCGACGCATGTCAGTTACTTCTTCAGGACGCTCGTCAATCAGCAACACGATCAGTTTCACTTCTGGGTGATTCTTTTCAATGCTGGTTGCAATGGTCTTCATGACGGTTGTCTTTCCAGCCTTCGGAGGCGACACGATGATTCCACGTTGCCCCTTGCCAATTGGCGCAATGAGGTCGATAATTCGTGCGGTCATATTGTTTGGATCTGCTGCGTTTTCTAGACCCAACTTCGAGTCAGGGAACAACGGAGTGAGGTCTTCAAAACGAGGACGATTCTTCACCTTGTCGGCAGCAACGTTGTTGATCGTTTCCACATCGAGCATTGCCGGATTCTTCTCGTTACGACCTGCAGGCTTTGACATTCCTGAGACATGGTCACCTTTTCGCAAACCATACTGGCGAGTTAGACGAACCGAAATGTACGAGTCCTCGCGGCTTGGCAAGTAACCATTGACGCGCAGGAAGCCGTAACCCTCATCGCGCAAGTCCACATAGCCCGACACCTTTACTGGCTCGGTGCTGATTGGCTCATTGCTCTCTGGCTCGAATGTTTCGTAACGATCGTTGCCCTGTGGGCCTTCGTCGCGCGGACCTTTGCCACGGCGGCGACGGTTGCGATTGCGATTGCGATTGTTGTCAAACCCGCCACCATCAGTGCGATTGTTATCGCGGTCGCCTCGATCATTGTTGTTGCGATTGTTGTTATGACGATTGCTATTGCGATCGCCACGATCATTGTTGTTGCGATTGACATTGCGATCGCCACGATCTTGCTCACTTGCACGTCGTGCATCTGGCGCAACAGGAGTGCCTTCGTGTTCGGCTAATTCAATTTCCCAATCAGCAAGCGGCTCGCCATCGGCGCCAAGAACGGGGCCAGCGGTTGCAGGCGATTTCGCGGATGACTTTTCAGCCTTCGGCGCGTCTTCCTTTTTTGCTGGCTTCGGCGCAACTTCGGCTGGCTTCGTCTGCTCAAGGATCATCTCGATCAGTTCGGCTTTTTTGGCACGGGATGCCGACTTCACGCCAAGTGCGCCGGCAATGGCTACAAGTTGTTCGCGGTCTTTTGCTTCAAGTGCTGATTGTTCAAGGGCTCCACTGGCCACGAGGTCCTACTTTCAGGTTTAACGGGCGTTCACGTAAAGGTGAGTTGCCCTAACAACCGCAACTGCGTTACGCGAAACCCAAAATTTCGAGACGCTGAGTGCGGGGGCTGTGCTCGGGATTCCGAGACGTCTATAACCATAGCCCTTCGTTGGGCAACTGGCAACTTGCAGAACAATTCTCGTTAGTGGCACGAGGCGACAAAAGCCTCAACTGCTTGCAGATCATTTGGCAAGTTGATGATGCGTTCCTGACGGTCGAATAAGTCAGCAACATGATCGGGCAACGCAGGATGCACCCCAGTTGCCTGTTTCACTGCATTAGGGAACTTGGCCGGGTGTGCAGTCGCGAGCGTGATTGTAGGTACACCGGGTTCGGCACATGCCTCTGCCGATGCAATACCGATGGCCGTGTGTGGGTCGACCAATATTCCACTTTCGTTGTGAATGCTCTTCATCATTGCGAGAGTCTCTTCGTCACTTGCTCGATGTGCACGGAACGTTGGTTCGATCCATCGCGCGAATTGATCGGGCTTAACCGACAGGTTGCCGTTTTGACGGAACATGCTTAACTGCTCGGTCGTTGCAGCACCGTCACGATTGTTCATTTCAAACAACAAGCGCTCGAAGTTTGAAGAAATCTGAATATCCATACTTGGGCTGAGCGTTGGCACCACGGGCAACATATCCATGCTGTGCGTTTCAAAGAAGCGAGTCAATATGTCGTTGCTATTCGAACCGACAATGAGTTTTTCGATTTCGGCACCCATTTGCTTGGCAATCCAGCCAGCAAGAACATTGCCAAAGTTTCCTGTTGGCACGCTGAACGATGCCGAGCGACCGAGAGTTTCGAGCGCAGTGAAGTAATACACCGTCTGTGCCATCACACGTGCCCAGTTAATGGAGTTGACTGCTGACAAGTTGTTCGCTTCGCGGAATGGAACATCGTTGAACATTGCCTTCACTAAGTCTTGGCAATCATCAAAAGTTCCGTCGATAGCAACCGTGTGCACATTTGACGAAGTGATGGTGGTCATTTGCCTGCGCTGTACATCACTAACACGACCATGCGGATACAAAATAACGATGTCAACGTTCTTGCAGCCTTTTACGCCATCAATGGCTGCACTACCTGTGTCGCCACTGGTTGCTCCAACAATCATCACCCGTTGGTTGCGTTGCGTTAGGACATAATCAAACAGCTGCCCAATCAATTGCAGCGCAACATCTTTAAACGCAAGCGTGGGCCCATGAAACAACTCGAGGAGGTAATGCTCTGGCGCAATTTGCACCAGCGGCACTACAGCAGGATCACGAAAGGTGGAGTATGCGGTCTTGCACAGTTGCGCAAATACGTCTTGTGGAATCTCGCCTTCCACATATGGCGCCATTAATGAAGCAGCCTTTTCGGAGTAAGTCGCGCCAGCCATCTTGGGTTGCGACGGCCATGTTTGTGGCACGTAAAGACCGCCATCCGTTGCCAGGCCAGCAAGCAATGCATCGCAAAAGCCAAGCTCTGGTGCGCGACCGCGCGTGGAGACATACCGCATAGTTACTACAGGTTAGTTAGTCGGCAATCACGCGTAGAAGTGCGCCAACATGCATCACCACATCGAGTGTCTTCAACTCGGCGAGGCAAGTCTGAACTGCAGCCTCATTCGCATTATGTGTGAGGAAGACCAGGCGTGCTCCATTGCCGATTCCATCCTGTTCGGCTGCCCGAATACTCACATTGTTGCGGGCAAAAACACCCGTTACGGAGTGCAATACGCCAGGTTTGTCGGCCACTTCAAGCGGAATCAAATACTCACATGATGTATCGGCCATGCGCTTTAACCGTGGAGCACTGAGCACACCAAGTGTTGCGTGGGCACCTTTATTGAGGTTGATAGACGCATCAATCACGTCGCCAAGCACCGAGCTTGCGGTTGGGTCGCCGCCTGCACCGCGGCCGTAAAACATCAATGAACCCGATGCTTCTCCATCGACAACAACGGCGTTGAAACTGTCGCGCACGGATGCAAGTGGGTGATGCATAGGAACCATCGCGGGATGTACGCGAACCGAGATCTCATCTTGTGCTTTATCGTGTTCGGCAATTGCAAGCAGCTTCACCGCATAACCAAGACGACGAGCAATAGCAATATCGGCAGGAGAAATCTTGCTGATCCCCTCGCTAAATACATCGCTCGCCACCACATTGCATCCAAATGCGATGCTGGCGATGATCGATACTTTTGCTGCTGCGTCCAATCCCTCAACATCTGCAGTTGGGTCGGCTTCGGCATAACCGAGTGCTTGAGCGCCAGCGAGTGCGTCGGCGTAGCTCTGACCCTCTTCACTCATCTTTGTGAGGATGTAATTTGTTGTGCCATTAACTATGCCGAGAATGCGCTTGATAGGTTCGCCACGCAAACTTTCGCGCAATGGGCGTATGAGTGGAATGCCACCACACACCGCTGCTTCAAACAACAAGTCAATACCTGCATCATCGGCTGCAGCAAATAGCTCGGCACCATGATGCGCAAGAAGCGCCTTATTTGCCGTGACCACTGGCTTGCCATTTTTTAGTGCAGCAAGAATCAGTTTACGAGGGAGTTCTACCCCTCCCATTAACTCGACAACCAAGTCAACCGTTGGGTCGTTAACGACAAACTCGGCATCGGTAGTCATGACATCGGAAGCAACCGAGCCTGAATGCGCTGCAGTGTTTCGAACAGCAACACGTGCAACTTCGAGGCGAACACCGCTACGCGCCGCGATCGTGTCGGACTGTAGTTTCACTAAGCGCACAAATGCGGCGCCAACGGTTCCGTGTCCAATGACTCCTAGGCGTACGAGGTGTTCCGTCATACCCTTCACGCTATTGGCTATTGGCTCACATCCAATCGGACCAAGTCCTCGTATGTTTCGCGTCGCACAACAAGTCGTGCATTGCCATTACGCACAAATACCACTGGTGGACGCGTCACTTTGTTGTAGTTGGAACCCATTGAGTGCCCATATGCACCAGTAACTGGAGTTGCAACTAAGTCGCCAACTTTTAGGCCTTCAGGCACCATTGCTTCATTAATCAACACGTCGCCGCTTTCGCAGTGTTTGCCCACCAAACGAATCGGTTGCGTGCGATCTGCGCTGGCATTTGCTGGCATGAACAACTCGTATCCGCTTCCGTACATCACGGGTCGTGGATTGTCGCTCATTCCACCATCAACCGACACATAGGTGCGCACACCCGGAATGGGCTTTACTGTTCCCACTTCGTACAGGGTGACAGCTGCCGAAGCGACAATTGAACGTCCTGGCTCGACAAATACTTGCGTTGGTTTACGCAGTTGTTCGGCAGCCGAAATTAGATGAGTTGACCACTCGGTAATTGATGACGCTTGCTCGCTTTCGACATAGGCAACACCTAAGCCACCACCAAACGTAAGTTGTTCAACTTCTAATTCGTTCGCTAAATCAACCATGATTTTTGCTGCGTGAGCAAAGTTTTCGACTGCAAACACATTCGATCCAATGTGACAGTGCACGCCAACGAAACTGACCGACTTTGCATTGCGCGCGCGCTCGGCAGCGCGATGCGCATCACCATTCCCCAAATTGAATCCAAACTTCGAGTCGTTTTGACCCGTCGAGATGTATTCATGTGTGTGCACAGAAACACCCGGGGTGATGCGCAACTGCACTCTCGGCACTGGCAGGCCTTCGGTGTGCAGTGCATCCAATCGATCAAGTTCGTCAAAACTGTCAACAACAATGTGATGCACTTCGGCATTGATCGCCATGCGCAGTTCGTCCATGCTCTTGTTATTGCCATGCATCACGCAACTGCTTCCGGGCACGCCGGCTTGAAGCGCAATAAACAGTTCGCCACCCGTTGCAACGTCGAGCATTAACCCATCGTCATATGCCAACTTTGCCATTGCAGTGCAAAAGAATGCCTTCGTTGCATAGATCACCCTGTTTTGACCAAAGGCCTTAACGGCTTCGTGGCATCGTGCGCGCAAATGATCTTCGTCATAAACAAACACAGGTGTGCCAAACGTGCCCGCAACGTCTACAAGTGAGCAACCGCCAACACTCATCACACCTTGTGCGTTAATGACTGCGTTGTCAGGCAATAGGTGTTTGGAAATGGCGCTCACATTTGCTCCGGAGATTCGATACCCAATAGTGACAGACCTTGCTCCATCACTCGCGCAGTGAAATCACACAATGCCAATCGGCTCATTTTTTGTGCTTCCGAATCTGCACGCAACACAGGGCAATGCTCATAGAACGCACTGAACTCGCTGGCTAACTCATATAAATAGGTGCACAGGCGGTGCGGGCTGTATTTCTCGATCGTGTCCCATACCGCTGTATCAAACTGCAAAAGCCGCAGCGCCAATGCCCGCTCTGCAACGTGATCAAGCGTTGGCGTAAGCATTCGCACCGCTGCGCGATCAATGCCTGCTTTACGGAAAATCGAACAAATGCGCGCATG
>JAURJB010000048.1 GCA_030832455.1 Acidimicrobiales bacterium | reverse complement strand
AACGTTTTAGGCGATGCAACCATTCCGTCCGAGCGTCGCTTGCAAGTGGTTGAGCAGTTGATTGGTACTCGCGCAAACCGCGCAACCGTGCAGATCGTTTCGATGATCGTTGCCAGTGGCCAGGTTCGCGAACTGCCTGCAGTATTCGATGAAGTCATTGCACTTTCATCTGCTGGCAACAATCAAGATCTCGCTGAAGTACGTAGCGCAATTGCGTTGACTGATGATCAGCAAACTCGTTTGGCTGCAGCGCTCAGCAAGGCAACTGGCAAAACAGTGAACTTGAAAGTTGTTGTTGACCCAAGCGTCATCGGTGGACTTGTTGCCACAGTTGGCGACAAAGTTATTGACGACACTGTTCGCACCCGCCTTGACAATTTGAAGACCCGAATCTGATTTCGTTCTGAAAGGACACACACATGGCTGATCTAACACTCTCCGCAAGTGACATTGCGGCAGCGATTAATAAGAGTCTCGATGGATTCCAAGCATCAACTGAAGCACGCACCGTTGGTCGCGTGACCGAAGTGGGTGACGGTATTGCACGCGTAAGCGGCCTTCCCGATTGCGCTGTAAACGAATTGCTCGAGTTTGAAGGCGGCATCGTTGGTCTCGCACTTAACCTTGACGAAGATTCAATCGGTACCGTGATTCTTGGTAACGCTGACGACATCGAAGAAGGTCAGCCAGTGAAGTCAACCGGCAACATTTTGTCGGTGCCAGTTGGTGACGCAATGTTGGGCCGCGTCGTTAACGCGCTCGGCACGCCAATTGACGGTAAGGGTGACATCGTTGGTTCAATTTCACGCCGTGTAGAAATTCAAGCGCCAGGAATCATGGGTCGTAAGCCAGTACACGAGCCATTGCAGACCGGAATCAAGTCGATTGACGCGATGACCCCAATTGGTCGCGGACAGCGAGAGCTCATCATTGGTGACCGCAAGACCGGCAAGACCACGATCGCGATTGACACCATCATTAACCAGCGCGGACTTGGCGTGAAGTGCATATACGTAGCTATTGGTCAGAAGGGCTCAACCGTTGCACAAACCGTTGAAGTACTTCGCCAATACGGCGCACTTGAATACACCGTTGTTGTTGCTGCTCCAGCATCTGACCCGGCACCGTTTAAGTACTTGGCACCCTATGCCGGTTGTGCAATGGGTCAGCACTGGATGGAAAACGGCGAGCACGCACTCGTTGTATACGACGACTTGTCGAAGCAGGCCGAGGCGTATCGCCAGATGTCGTTGTTGCTTCGTCGCCCACCAGGCCGTGAGGCGTACCCAGGAGACGTGTTCTACCTACACAGCCGCTTGCTCGAGCGCGCCGCAAAATTGAGCGACGCAAACGGCGCAGGTTCTCTTACTGCATTGCCAGTAATTGAAACCAAGGCTGGCGACGTATCGGCTTACATTCCAACCAACGTGATTTCGATTACCGATGGTCAGGTGTACTTGCAAGACAACCTCTTCAAGTCGGGTGTTCGTCCAGCAGTAGACGTAGGTATCTCGGTTTCGCGCGTAGGTGGTGCTGCACAGATCAAGGCAATGAAGAGCGTTTCAGGAACACTGAAGCTCGACCTTGCTCAGTTCCGTGAACTTGAAGCATTCGCCACATTCGGTTCCGAACTCGACGCCATTTCGAAGGCGCAGCTCGAGCGCGGATATCGCTTGGTTGAATTGTTGAAGCAACCGCTCAACAGCCCAATGCCAGTGGAAGAGCAAGTGGTATCGATTTTCACCGGTACGAAGGGCTACCTCGACGATGTCGCAGTCAGCGACGTTCGCCGTTTCGAAAACGAACTTCTTGAACACATGCGCAGCCGTCACTCTTCGGTTCTGTCAGGAATTCGCCAAGATCCAAAGGCAGATGTGCCAAAAGATCTCGCCGACATCGTGAAGTCGTTTAAGGCTTCGTTTATCGCAACATCCGCATCAGCAAGCGCTGACCCAACCGCCACATCTGCTGGCGAAGTTGGAGACGCCGCAAGCGCTAAGACACTCGCAACGGAGTAATTAGATGGCTGGCGGTCAAGAGCGCATTCTGCGCGGACGAATTCGT
Source organism: Acidimicrobiales bacterium (assembly GCA_030832455.1). Taxonomy (GTDB): domain Bacteria; phylum Actinomycetota; class Acidimicrobiia; order Acidimicrobiales; family Ilumatobacteraceae; genus UBA3006. The sequence continues at coordinate 7,310 of JAURJB010000048.1, read as the reverse complement.
TCCGTGCAGGCGACGAAAAAAATCACACGTGCAATGGAACTGATCGCTGCTTCGCGCATCGTGAAGGCTCAGCAACGTGTGATTGCCGCTGTCCCATATTCTGAGATGATTACCGAAGTGGTGAAAGACTTGGCTGCTAGCGGTGCTGGAAGCGATTCACCATTCTTGAAGACGCGAGAGGAAGTAAAGACAACGTGCTACGTGACCATTACCGCAGACCGCGGTTTGTGTGGTGGTTACAACTCGGGCGTCATGCGAGCAACAGAAGGCGAAATCAAAGCCGATGTGCTTGCGGGTAAGGACTATTTGGTAGTTCCTGTTGGTCGTAAAGCCGAAAGCTATTTCCGTTTCCGTGGATACAACATGGGCTCCGGATTTGCTGGCTTTTCTGATGCTCCTGGTTACTCGGATGCAAAATCAATTGGTGAATACGTAGTTGATTTGTACGTCAAGGGAATCGTTGATCGAGTCGAGTTGGTGTATACCCGTTTCGTGTCAGCTGGAACCCAGGAAGTAGTGCGCCGTCCTCTGGTACCGCTCGACAGCGCGGTTGTAGAAGGCGGCGATGGCAAGTCTGCTGCAAACAGCGACTACGAATTCGAACCAGATCCATCAGTTATTTTGGAAACATTACTTCCGCGTTACGTAGAGGCCCGTGTGTATGCAGCATTGCTCAACGCAGCGGCAAGCGAACACGCTGCTCGTCAGCGCGCAATGAAGTCGGCAACCGACAACGCAGAAGAACTAATTAAGACACTCTCGCGCATTATGAACCGTGCGCGTCAAGACTCGATTACAACAGAAATTATGGAAATTGTGGGCGGCGCTGAAGCACTCGGCTCTGGCAAGTCCGCTTAATAGTTTGAGAAAGAGGAGCACATTATGAGCACAACAACATCAACTGCTTTGAAAGACGGAAAAGTCGTCGCGATTGCAGGACCAGTTATCGACGTGGAGTTTCCACGTGGATCTTTGCCAGAACTAAACCAGGCTTTGGAGTTCACTATTAAGTCGGACGGCAAAGACGTCACTGTGCTTGCCGAAGTTGCTCAGCAGTTGGGCAACAGCCGAGTGCGCGTGGTGTGCATGAAGCCAACTGACGGTTTGCGCCGCGGTACGCCAGTGCGCAACACCGGACACGGCATTCAAGTTCCAGTAGGCGATAAGACACTCGGTCACGTATGGAACGTATGGGGCGAATGCCTCGACGGAAACAATGACGACTTCACAGATGTTGAGCGTTGGGACATTCACCGTCCAGCTCCAGACTTCGCAGCACTCGAGCCAAGCCGTCGCATGTTTGAAACCGGAATCAAGGTCATCGACTTGCTCACTCCATACCTCGCCGGTGGAAAAATCGGCTTGTTCGGTGGTGCAGGTGTAGGCAAGACCGTTCTGATTACCGAAATGATTAACCGCGTGGCCTCAAACCACGGTGGTGTGTCGGTGTTCGCCGGAGTAGGTGAGCGCACACGTGAAGGCACCGACTTGCGCATGGAAATGGAAGAGTCGGGAGTATTTGAAAAGGCAGCACTCGTGTTCGGCCAAATGGACGAGCCACCAGGGGTTCGCTTGCGCGTTGCTCTTTCGGCTCTCACCATGGCGGAGTATTTCCGCGACGTGCGCAACCAAGACGTGTTGTTGTTCGTAGACAACATTTTCCGTTACGTACAGGCAGGCTCGGAAGTATCAACTCTGCTCGGTCGTATGCCATCAGCCGTGGGTTACCAGCCAACGCTTGCTGACGAAATGGGTCAGTTGCAGGAGCGTATTACCTCAACACGTGGTCGCTCGATTACCTCGTTGCAGGCTGTGTATGTACCTGCCGACGACTACACCGACCCAGCACCGTTCACCACCTTTACGTTCTTGGATGCAACCACCGAGTTGTCGCGCCAGATCGCATCGCTTGGCATTTATCCAGCAGTTGACCCGCTTGCTTCAACGTCGACAATTTTGTCGCCTGAAGTTGTTGGAGATCGTCACTACGCAACTGCTCGTAAAGTGCAGGAAATTTTGCAGCGCTACAAGGAACTGCAAGACATCATCGCCATCTTGGGTCTTGATGAACTTTCCGAAGAAGACCGTCTCACCGTTTCGCGTGCACGTAAAGTACAGCGATTCTTGTCGCAGCCGTTCTTCGTGGCTGAAGTGTTCACCGGTTTGAAGGGTGAATACGTCAAGACCGAAGACACTGTCGAGAGCTTTGAAGCAATCATTAAGGGTGAACTGGACGAAATTCCAGAGCAAGCCTTCTTGAACGTTGGTGGCGTCGACCAAGTACTCGCAAAGGCCAAGTCGTTGCAGGAGAATGCTTCATAATGGCATCAACCGGTGCACTTCGCGTAGAGCTGGTGTCGCCTGAGCGCGTGCTGTTTTCCGGCGAGGCTAAGCAGGTTGTTACTCGCACCCTAGATGGTGGAGAAATTGCGTTCTTGCCTGGGCACATTGCATTTCTTGGTGCGCTCACCGAGTGTCATACGCGTATCTATCTTGTAGATGGCAAAGTGCAAGATGTTGCTGTGCATGGAGGCTTCGTAGAAGTTGCTCCGGATCATGTCACCATCTTGTCCGACTCTGCTGAATTGGCAGAGGCGATTGATGTCGTGCGGGCTCGTGCAGCAAAAGAGCGTGCCGAGACGGCAATGCGTGGTGAGCACGATGCAACGGTCGAATCAGCATTACGACGTGCTCATGCCCGCTTGTCGGCATCGGGTGGCCTAACCGAGACGCGTGCCGCGCACTAGCTATCCATTTACGCAGGCACTCATTACGGGTGCTTCAAGCGGCATCGGTGAGCAGATGGCGCACATGTTGGGTAAAGCTGGGGTGCCGATGGTGCTCGTTGCGCGTCGTGTAGATCGACTGCAATCCATTGCCAATCAGTATCAAAATGTTGAAGTGCTGGCAGCAGATCTGTTGACGCCCCAGGGTGTTGAAGCTGTTGAAGCACGACTGCGGGATGTATCGAAGGCGCCAATTGACCTCGTCGTCAATAACGCGGGTTTTGGTAGTTCGGGTCCGATGCATCGCATTGATCCCAATCGCTTGGCCAACGAAGTGCAACTGAACATCGTTGCCTTGATGCGCATTACGAGTGCAGCGGTCAACCAGATGCTTCCTCGTGGCCGCGGCTACATACTTAACGTTTCTAGTGTTGCTGGGTTTCAAGCACAACCTGGCCTTGCGGTGTACTCGGCAACAAAAGCCTTTGTCACCAGTTTCACCGAAGCAGTGCATCAAGAGTTAGCAAACACCGGCATTCGCATTACGGCGTTGTGCCCAGGCTTAACAAAGACTGAGTTTCAGTCGGTGTCTAACACCAGCAAATACGAAAGTAAGTTTCCTGCAGTTGCGTGGACATCGGTGAAGTTGGTGGCGCGAACAGGACTTGAGGGAGTGATTAAGGGCAAGCCGATTGTTGTCCCCGGCATTTTGTATAAGACGTTGGCTGGAATTACAGATGTATTGCCGCGTGCTGCAGGACGCAAACTCACTGCCTTGATTACGCGACGCTAATTACGCGTCTTATTTGTTGTCGAGCGACGAATACGCTGAAAGTCTGTCGTGGCGATGATGGGTATCGATATACCGAATCGTTCCGCTTCGACTGCGCATCACAAGGCTGTGGCTTCGAGCGCCATACGTGTCGTAGCGAACACCCTTTAACAACTCACCATCTGTTACGCCAGTCGCAGCAAAGAAGATATCTTCACCACTAATCAAGTCGTCGGTAGTGAGTACTTTGCTTAAGTCGTATCCGGCGTCTTCGGCGGCTTTGCGCTCGGCATCGTTGCGTGCGTGTAGTCGGCCGATGATTTCGCCACCCATTGCCTTGAGCGCTGCAGCAGCAACAACGCCCTCTGGCGTGCCGCCAATGCCAAACAGCACATCAACACCAACATCTGGAGAAGCGGCAGCGATCGCAGCAAAGATGTCGCCATCGGAGATGAGGCGAATGCGGGCACCCGTTGAGCGCACCTCGGCGATGAGGTCGTTATGACGATCGCGTTCAAGAATCATGACCGTCAGTTCGCTTACCAACTTCTTAGTGGTGCGCGCAATTTCTTTCAAGTTCTTAGTAGGAGTCCAGTCGAGGTCTACGGCGTGCGCGGCTTCTGGGCCCACAGCAATTTTGTCCATGTACACGCATGGGCCAGGGTTAAACATGCTTCCGCGTTCGGAAACCGCAATCACAGACAACGCATTCCCGCGACCAAGTGACGTGAGTGTTGTGCCGTCAATAGGGTCAACAGCGACGTCGGTGTTGGGTGTGCTGCCATTTCCAACACGCTCACCGTTGAAGAGCATGGGTGCTTCGTCTTTTTCACCTTCACCAATCACCACAATGCCGTCCATGCTGACGGTGTCGAGCACATTGCGCATCGCGTCAACAGCGGCTCCATCTGCAGCTATTTTGTCGCCTCGTCCCACCCACTGGGCTGCAGCGAGAGCTGCAGATTCGGTGACTCGCACCAACTCCATTGCAAGGTTACGGTCGGGTCTTTCACGTGCAGGCATGGCGTAAAATCTAGTCGCAATTCGCATTTGGGCTGAAACGAAGTAGCGTTCGGGATATGAGCGATTGGAACCCCAAAGACCCAGAGGCGCTCACCACGCGATACGACCTTGCCGATTGGTCAATTGATGATCGAGCCGATGTAGCTGCTGCACTTGCTGATGCCGAAATTGCCCACTCGTGGAATGGCTCGGAGTTGCTTGTTGCTCAAGATTCGGAACAAGTTGTTGACTCCATCTTGGACGAGATCGAGGACGAATTCGATAATCGCGATGAATCCGATGATGATGACGATGAAGGCGAAGACAACATCACCGAATATGAACTTGACGAGTGGTCCGAGGCAGAGCGCAAGCAGTTGTGCGACATGTTGGACAACTTGGACATTGGATATCGCTGGGATGGCACTCTGTTGCTGGTGCCAATCGGGGTAGAAGCAATTGTTGACTCTTGCTTGGACTCAATCGATAGTCGTGGCGTAACTTTTGTAGATGACAACAACTGAGGCACCATCTCACAAAGAGGTCTTAGCTGAAATTGAGTTCTGGCACTCGCGTCCAATCACCCCGACTCGACGTTTGTCATTAGGCCACGTGTCGTTGCCGGTAGATCCAACACCTGGATTAGGTGGAATCTTGCTGGGTGCCATCGTTGCTGCGTATTCGGGAAGCATTAATGAAGACCTCATTCCCGATATCCATCGATTGATTGGCCAGATTGAACAAGGTGAACGGATTGTGCAACCGAGACTGCGTCATCGATTTCAGGCAGATCGACACGGGCTTGCCTGCAGCACTCATCGCATGATCGGCGAGAACGAATCAATCAGCTTTGAATTCGCCGAAGGTGGAACGCCGTTGCAACATGTGCTTGGTGCGGTGTATGTGCTTGAGCGTCTTGAGCCGACGATTCGTAGAAAGCTCGCACCCGTTTTGGTGAAGGCAATGAAATGGCGTGGGCCACTGAACCAAACATTTGTTGCATACCTAGCAGGAAGTAATGCATCGACCATTGCAGCGATGGCCGACCCTCGAGCATGGGCACTTGAGCTCCTTGGTTTCCCGCCGGGCACAGTGAAGCCGACAAAGCGCGAGATCCAAACCCGCTTCCGCGAGAGTTTGCGCAATGTGCATCCCGACCATGGCGGAGACTCGCGCACGGCAAGCGGAAACATCAACGATTTGAGTGAAGCCCGCCGGGTGTTGCTCGGTTCGTAACGCAATGCCGATACAGGGTGTGGTGTTGTTTCCTGGTGCGGGAAGCAATCGTGATCATGCAGCGTTGATTGCAATAGAAAACTCTCTCACCCCGCTTCCTGTTTTGCGTGTTGATTTTCCGTATCGCAAAGCAGGGAAGAAGTTTCCTGATAGAACCCCTGTACTCGTGCAATGTGTCAAAGATGAAGTGCGTCGATTTGCTAAAGATATCGGCTGCACAACGGGCGATTTAGTGATTGGCGGGAGATCGATGGGTGGGCGAATGTGCACGATGGCGATTGCTGATGCACAGGATGCGCTTCACGTTGCCGGTGTGGTGTGTATTGGTTATCCGTTACATCCTCCCAAAAAGCCAGATCAATTACGTACTACACACCTTCCGCAGCTGAATACACACGCGTTGTTTATTAGTGGAACTCGTGATGAATTCGGCACACCAAGCGAATTAGGTGATGCGTTTGCACTATTGCCAGCCCCTCCGATGGTTCACCTGATCGACGGTGGACGCCATGAATTACAAGGCCACGATGAACATGTGGCAACGCTGATTAGGCAGTGGCTACAGAGCCTTTAAGTGAGCGTCCTCTGGGTTGATGGTTTCGAGTTCGAGGTGAGCAGTCTCGGGATATCGCAATGCGACCAACACAGCAACAAGAACTGGTCCAAGAGCAAACGTTGTCATCACGCGTCCGTAGGACATTCCGTTATCAAGCAGCACGCCGGCACCGATCAACCCAACGCTTCCGCCAATGAGTGAAGCCACCATGATTAGCGCTGAACCCATGTTGCGATGTGCGGTGGGGAACAGTTCGCTGCGAAACACCGCCATTGCTGGATACGAAATTCCTAAGAGAATTCCGCCAACAATGGCAAAGAACCACATGGCAACACCGTGCGTAGTGAACGACAGCGCGTACAGCATTGTGCCTGTTGGAACTGTGGCAACCGCAACAATTTTGCGCCCAACTTTGTCGGCAAGTCGACCACCGGCAACAAGGCCAACTGTTGCCGGAATTGTGGTGATGGTGATGAACAGCGAAATCTCGAGTGCAGAGTATTCACGAACATCTTTTAAGTAGCGAGACTGAAAAATTGATGCTGTCGCAACAAAAACATTTGTGAGCACCGCAACAGCAATTTGCAACCACAATCGATCGCGATGAATATGTGTCTCAATATCGGTGTGATGGACTTGTTCTTCGTGAAGGGCAAGAAAGCGTGTGGTTTCCGGTAGCGATCTAGTTAAGACATATGCGATGGCAAGCCATCCAATGCCGATCAGATATACAAGTCGCCATGAGGTATCCGAGATGCCAGCAAGTGGGATCGCGCCGACTGCTGATCCTGCACCGACTCCGCTTCCTACGGCCAAGATGCTGAGCGCCCATGCACGTGTGTTTGTGCCCATCTCCTCGGTGGCAAACACCAACACAAAAACGGTGAGTGAAATACCGAGTGGTCGTCCAACAGTTTGTGTTGCAACCAATACGGTAAAAGATGGCGCGAATGTACCAAGTGAAATAACTAATGGCGCCAGCCAGGCAAGACTGATGATGATTTTGCGGCGACCAATT
>JAURJB010000047.1 GCA_030832455.1 Acidimicrobiales bacterium | reverse complement strand
ACCCTGAGACCAATTGTCGTACCGTGCATTGATATTCAGGATGGACAGGTTGTGCAACTTGTGCAGGGGCGTGAGCGTGCACTCGTTGGGCCAGATCCTCTTGAAATGCTTGAGTTGTTTGCGGGCTTTCCTGAGATTCAAATCATTGATCTTGATGCCGCCATGGGAGTGGGTGAAAATTTCGAAATTATTGAGATGCTCACATCAAAAGCAATGTGTCGTGTTGGTGGAGGAGTACGTAATGCTCAACGTGCGCGACAGCTGATCGATTTAGGAGCTCATCGTGTCATTGTCGGGACGGCTGCCTTCACCGATGCTTTTGATGGCATTGTGCAAGAGGTTTCGTCAAGAAATATTCTGGTTGCGCTTGACTCTAAGGCGGGCAAAGTGGTCGTCGACGGTTGGAATACCATGCTGCACACCACAGCGATTGAAGCGGTAAGTGGGTTTACTGAAATGTGTAGTGGTTTTTTATGCACCTATGTAGACAAAGAAGGAATGATGCAAGGCACTGACTTGGAGTGGTTTGCTCAATTGCGAAACGCAACATCGTTACCAATTACAGCAGCGGGAGGTATTTCAACTCTTGATGATGTGCGGTCATTGTTGGCAATGAATATTGACGCTGCGATTGGCATGGCGGTGTACACGGGTTCACTCAGTCTTGATGACCTTGTGATGTTGATGCAGTAATAGACTGCAGGCATGACCATTTCATTTCGCGCACTAGAAATTCCCGCATCCGAACTTGCTGAAAAGCCACTAGGCCAGCCATCTGCTGAACCATTGACTGGTGAGATTATGACGCGTGCTCAGGTATTTCTTGACAATGAAACCGTTACATCGGGAACATGGGAATGCGAGCCAGGGGCTTCGCGTTGGGAATTCACCACACGCGGCGAAGTGATTTATGTAATTAAAGGAAGCATGACCGTGCATGAAGACGGTGGCGAGCCTGTCTTGCTCACAGTTGGTTCAAGTTGCATCTTCACAATTGGCTGGAAAGGTGTGTGGACTGTTCACGAAACACTGCGTAAAGTGTTTGTGGTCTATCGCACCGCGTAATCCGTTGCGTTAACGATTAGCAACTGCGGCTTCAGCAGCCGCACGAATTCGAGAACCTGCTTCGCGCAGTACCGTTGCGTCATTGGTTAGTGACAGGCGAATATGTCCCGCTCCACCATTGCCAAAACTTTCGCCTGGCATCACCACGATGTCGTGCTCATTGATCAACTTCCAAGCAAACTCTTCGCCCGACATTCCCGTTTCACGAATATCCACCATGATGAACATGCCGCCTTCGGGCATGCGTGCTTTGGCCGCCGTCGAACCGTCAAAGGCGCTGACCAGTTGATGGGCACGATCTTGAAACGCTGCACTGAGTCGCTCGACTTCGGGGTGTCGTTGCGATAAGGCGACAGCCAACGCATCTTCGATGAATGGTTGGGAGCCAAACAGCATCGCTTCAGCAACGAGCACGAGTCGTGGAGTGACATCGAGCGGGGCGGCAATCCAGCCTGCGCGAAAGCCAGGAAGAGCGTGTGACTTTGAAATGGACGACACTGCAAGTGTGCGATGACGAAGTTGCGGGCGATCAAATGGTGAGCAAAACGGTGCACCGTAGGTGAGGTCGGCGTACACCTCGTCGGCAACGATCCATAAATCATTTCGTTCGCATACTTCGCCGATTTCATCAATTTCTTTTTCTGTCAGCACGGCGCCTGTTGGGTTGCTCGGTGTGTTCAGTAACAGCACTCGTGATCGTGGGGTGATTGCTGCTTCAATCTGCTTGGCAGTCACGTGGAAGCCATCTTCGGGAAGCGTTGGAACAGGAACAAATGTTGCGCCCGATGCTGCGACGAGACCTTCGTAGGTGGCGTAATACGGATCTGGCACCAACACTTCGTCCCCAGTTTGCACCAGTGTCATTAGCACCGTGCACAACCCGTTCTGTGTGCCCGCCGTGTACACAATCTGATCGGGTGAAACTTCCTGGCCTGATCTGCGCGATAGATGCCTGGCGATTGCGTCTAATGCCACTTGTTCGCCCTGGCCAGCTGCGTACTTCAATCGTCCTCCGCGCATCGAAGCAACAGCCTGATCGAGCACGCTTGCTGGTGGCGGTAAATCGGGTTCACCAATGGAGAGAAATGTCACATGACGTCCTGCGGAAGTACGAGCGAGGCCTTCAACGTGTACCGCCCATTTGGCTGCACCAAGCCCAGATAGCCGATCAGACATTGGTGCAAATCGTGTTGGCGTTGGTTTCACACCTAGAAACTATCTGCCAAAGTTTCGGCAAAATTGACCCACTACTGATAATTTTGTGGCGCCATGGTGTTCTTCGCAGCGGTTGTCGCTCATTTTGCCGTCGCTGTACTCGCACTCATCGGGCTTCGTCGTCGGCCAGTTATTGCTGCATGCGCTGGCCTCGTGGTGCTTGCTGGCACCGCATTAGTAGTTGTCACTCAGGCAATTGGGGCCACATCTGCTCCGCGCAAAACCATCGAGTGGTTGCCGCTCTTGGGCTTCAACTTCACGTTTCAGGTTGACGGCTTTGCAGTAGTCATGGCGTTGTTGGTCAGCCTGCTTGGCTTTGGTGTGCTTGCTTATTCAATTGCATATTTCGAACACGATGCAACATTTACGCGTTTTGTTGGTCTGTTCATGGCCTTCGCGGGGTCAATGACCGGCCTCGTACTTGCTGAAGATCTGTTCACCATGTTCATTTTTTGGGAGCTCACTTCGGTGTGGTCGTTTTTGCTGATTGGACTGCACGATAAATCGGAAGTGGCCCGCCGTTCTGCCGTGCGCGCACTGCTCACGACTGGCGCCGGTGGATTGTGCATGTTGGTGGGCATTGGTTTATTGCAGAACCAATTTGGCACAACATCGTTCGCTCAACTTCGCGAAGCTGCCCCAACGGGAAAGATGGCGAGTGTTGCGGCGTCATTGCTGTTGCTTGGTGCGTTCACTAAGTCTGCGCAGTTCCCATTTCATTTTTGGCTCCCTGGTGCAATGGCAGCGCCAACACCCGTCAGCGCGTATTTGCATTCTGCAACCATGGTTAAAGCGGGCATCGTGTTGTTGGCGCGAACAGCCCCAATCTTTGGCGATACCGGTGTATGGCGTTGGTGGGTAGTTCTTGCAGGTGTTATCACCATGTTGATTGGTGGCTGGCGCGCGTTACGCGAAACAGACGCCAAGTTGGTACTTGCTCACAGCACGGTGTCGCAGCTGGGCTTGCTGACGGTGTTGTTTGGTATTGGTTCTCCATATGCCACCTATGCAGGTGTGGCTCACCTCGTTGCCCATGCCATCTTTAAGGCCGGCTTGTTCTTGGGTGTTGGAGTGATTGATCACGAGCTTGGTACTCGAGATGTTTCCAAGATCGGTGCGGCTCGACGTTCAGTACCTGTTTCGGTTGTTGCGATTGGTGCGTGTTTATTGTCGATGGCTGGAATCATTCCGCTATTTGGTTTTGCAACAAAAGAAAAGGCGCTCGTTGCGTTGCTCGATGCCGAGTTTGGTTTGGTTGGCTCAATTGCATTGTGGGGAATAGTTGCAGGGTCGGTCTTTTCGGTTGCATACAGCGTGCGTCTGTTGCATGCGCTTGTGCGCACACCGAACGATTCGGCCAGTAATGATGAGCATCATGCACATCATGAAGCATCTGCCCTCGTGCGCACCACGCTTGCTGCACCTGTTGTGGTTGCTGCAGTCGTATCACTCGGTTTTGGTTTTGCCGCATCAACAGTTGGATCATGGCTGGTGTCGCCGTCGTCTGCCCTCGATGTGAAGGCCGTGTCAAAACTTGCACTATGGCCTGGCATCAATGATGCGCTGCTGATTTCTCTTGTGGTGATCGCGATTGGTGCGGTGATTGGTTGGAAAGCACCACTCGAAGATAATTCAGCACAACAGCCGCAGGGGGAGCGTGTATTTGATGCTGTCTATGACGCGACCATTGCTGGAGCAAAACGCATCACGGCGGTAATCCAACCAGGCTCCTTGCCGATCTATGTTGGCGTGACATTGCTACTCGTTTCAATCGCTCCATTATCGGCCACATTCGTAGATGGTTTCGGTTCGCTCTCTGGACTCACATCAGGAACAGCACTAGAAGCGTCGGTGAGCATCATTGCAATCGTTCTGGCTCTTGGTGTTGCTGTTTTGCAGTCACGCTTTACAGGAGCAATGTTTTTGGGCGGTGTTGGCTATGCGATTGCAGCGTTATTTGCATTGCGTGGTGCACCAGACTTAGCGGTCACGCAACTATTGGTGGAAACGCTCACCATCGTGGTGTTTCTACTTGCTCTTCGGGCAATGACACGCATAACAACGAGACCAGTTGCGCGGTTTCCACAGATCACGCGAATGTTCATTGCAGCAACTGTTGGCATAGCCATTCCTCTATTGGCTCTTGCTGCGCGTGATGCCCGTACTGCACCATCAGCATCGCAAGAGTATTTCGCACGCTCGGTAGACGAGGCTGGTGGCCGCAACGTTGTCAATGTGATCCTTGTTGACTTCCGCGGGTTCGACACGATGGGCGAGATCGTTGTGTTGGCAATTGCCGCGTTAGGTGTTGCCAATCTTGTTCGTGCCGCTGAGCAACATCGCCGAGCTGCTATTTCTGTGAAGGAAGTGGCGGGATCATGATCAAATCAAAGATTTTGGAAGAACTGATAGATCGCTGGCTCACCAAAGTGGGAACTCTCGTTGCCATCTTTATTACGTTTCGCGGTCATAATGCGCCTGGGGGAGGTTTTGCCGGTGGCTTAATTCTGGGTGCAGTGTTTGTGTTGCAGTACCTTGCGGGTCAGCAGCCAACAATTCGCCGCAAACCGATCCTTAATCCTGAACGGCTATTGGGCTTGGGATTGTTGCTAGCACTTGTAACTACGGCGACACCATTATTTGTTGGCGGAGCACCACTGGAGTCGTACATCTGGTCAATTACCTTGCCTCAGATTGGCAAAGTGAAAATCGTGTCATCCACGTTCTTTGATTTTGGCGTGTTCTTCGTGGTGGTCGCGGTTGTGTTGATGGTGCTTACATTCCTGGGCACTCGTGGAGGGGCGATTTCCCATGAGCCAACGGATGGTGCTGGATGAGTATCTGGGCATTTACGTTGATTGCCGTGTTGTTTGCGGTGGGCTCCTATCTGTTGATGGAGCGCTCGCTAACACGTGTTGCACTTGGCGTAGGCGTCATCGGAAACGGCGTCAACGTATTGATTATCGCTTCAGGTAGTGATGCAGGCGAAGCCCCAATTATCGGCCGAGAGGGCGTGCTCGCCGATCCATTGCCGCAGGCGCTGGTATTGACTGCCATTGTGATTGGTTTCGCATTGCTCACTTTTCTCATGACACTTGCCTGGCGTAATTGGACGATCACCGGCAATGACGAAGTAGAAGACGATGTTGAAGATCGGATGATTACACGTCGGGCAGAACAAACAGCAAAGTTGGGCGATGAGCCGCATCCCGAGGATGTACAAACATGAGCTCGCTCGTTGCATTGCCGATCCTGATACCACTTGTGGCGGCAGCACTGATGCTGGTGGTGCGAAACCTATTTGCACAACGTGCGATTAGTTTTGTGGCTCTGTTGTCCTCACTGGCAACCGCGACAGCAGTGTTGGTGGATGTGTGGAATACGGGAGATATCGCAGTTTCGCGTTTGGGCGGCTGGCCTGGTTCGTTTGCCATCACACTCGTTTCAGATGGCTTGTCATCAGTGTTGGTTGTGGTTGCGCTGGTAGTGACCACCACGGTATTGCTGTTTGCGGTGGGCCAGCAAACACCCGACGAACATTCTCCGTATTACCACCCGGTGTACATGGCACTCGTTGCAGGAATCTCGCAAGCCTTTTTAGCCGGCGACTTGTTCAACCTGTTTGTAGCGTTCGAAGTGCTGTTAATGGCAAGTTACGTATTGCTCACACTTGAAGGTAACAGGGCGCAGATCCGATCAGGAACCACATATGTCGTGCTCAACATCATTGAGTCAGTTGTGCTGGTGATGGCAGTGGGTTTGATTTTTGCAGCGACAGGTACGGTTAGTTTCGCCGAACTGCCCGAGCGTATTGCTGCACTCCCTGACGGTGTCAGGATGGGATTGCATCTGTTGCTGCTAGTCGCTTTTGGAATTAAGGCCGCAGTGTTCCCGCTCTTTTCTTGGTTACCCGACTCATATCCAACAGCGCCAAGCTCGGCAAGTGCCGTATTTGCGGGCTTACTCACCAAGGTCGGCGTGTATTGCCTCATTCGCGTGCAAACGCTGCTGTTTCCTGGAGAGCTCAGCAATGTGGTGATGATCGTTGGTGTATCAACGATGGCAATCGGTGTGTTGGGTGCTATCTCGCAGCACGACATGAAACGAATCTTGTCGTTTCACATCATCTCGCAAATCGGTTACATGGTGTTTGGTCTTGGTATTGGTGGCGCAGTAGCAATCGCTGCGACCATCTTTTATCTCATTCACCACATTCCAGTGAAGACCTCGCTATTCCTTGTCGAGGGAATTATTGAGCGAAATACAGGCTCCAGTTCGCTCGACGATGTCAGTGGCTTAGCCCGTAAGTCTCCGTTGCTTGCTGTGCTGTTTTTGATTCCCGCGATGAGTCTGGCTGGTTTTCCTCCGCTTTCCGGATTTCTTGCCAAGTTTGCGCTCGTTCGAGGTGGCCTCAGTGCCGAACAGTACATCGGTGTGGGCGTAGCAATTGTTGTCAGTCTGCTCACGCTTGTTTCGATGGTCAAGATTTGGGTTGGTGCATTCTGGGGAGAAGTCGCGCCAACCTCACTTATCAATTCGGTTGGGGTGTTGCGCCAACATCGCTCAATGGCAACTGCAACGGCAATTCTGGTTGGCTTTACTCTCGTGATTGCAGTTGCTGCAGGCCCGCTGTATGAGTTTGCTAGTCGCGCCTCGGATCAGTTGCTCAATATTGAGCGTTACATCTCGGCTGTGAGGTCTGCATCATGAGTGGCTCCATTGCACTGTTTGTGTTATGGATTGCAATGATGGGCGAGGTTTCGGTCGCCAATTCCCTCAGTGGTGTTGTGGTGGTTGCACTTGTTAACTGGCTGTTTGTTCATAACCACACGCGTTATGTGCTGAGACCATTAGGTGCAGCACGGTTGGCAATTTCGGTGTTGAAAAGTCTTGTTACATCAAGTTGGCAGGTGGTGCTTGCAGTGTTGCTGCCAAATGCTCAACGCACGGCAACGTCGGTGCAGAATGTGCAACTGATGCATGGATCGGCGTTCATTGGCGCGATTGTTGCCAATGCAATCACGCTTACGCCAGGAACCATGAGTCTTGAGTTACATGCAGAAGACCTCATACTGTCCGTTCATGTATTGGGCGAAGTGGACGAAGCACAGTTTCGTGCCAACGTGTTGGCCCTAGAGAACATAGTGGCAAATGCAGTGCGGGAGCGTAAGTCATGAAACTCGTTGTAACGATATGCCTGGGCTTATTAGTGCTCGCAGGTGCGTTGGGTGTGGCCCGAATCGTGCGTCGCTCAACCCTGGGCGACCGTGCCATTGCCTTCGACATGCTCACTTCGGTGTTGATATGTTCGTTGCTGGTGTCGGCGGGTTACTTGCGTGATGGTTTATTGCTTGATTTGGCAATTGTGTTAAGCCTACTCGGATTCATCGCATCGGTCACCATTGCTCGATTTATTGAAGCAAGAGATGGAACAGAATGATGAACGATGTGTTCTCGACCTTGCGTGATGTGCTGTCAGCGGTATTAATGCTGTCGGGTTCGTTGCTGGCGGTAGTTTCCTCTATTGGTATTCATCGACTGGGTTCAACGCGCGCTCGCATGCATGCAACAACAAAACCAGCAACACTTGGTGTGTTGTTGTGCGCAGTTGGTGCTGCAACGCAGTTTGTTGATGTTTCTGACATTGCAAAAGTGCTCGTTGTTGTGATCTTGCAACTTGTCGGCGCACCAATCGGTGCGCACATGCTGGGACGCGCAGTCGGAGGTAAGTAGTCTCGATCCATGGATATTCAGAGTATTTTCGGTCTCGCCATTGGTTTGGTTTGCCTCACATTGGGAGCCGAATGGCTGGTACGAGGCGCATCTTCAATTGCCACTCGATTTGGAATCGCACCGATCGTCATTGGGCTCACCGTTGTTGCTTTTGGCACTAGCGCTCCTGAGTTCGCAGTGTCCATTGGTGGGGCATTAACGGGTAATTCAGATGTTGCCTTGGGCAATATTGTTGGTAGCAATACCTTCAATATTTTGCTCGTACTCGGTCTGTCGGCCGCAGTTGGCGCGTTAACGATCAAGCAGCGCATCATTAAGCGTGATATCCCCATTCTGTTGGCAATCTCTGTTGTCATCTATGGGTTGATATTGAACGAATTGGTTGGGCGTATTGAAGGTGCTGCATTGTTTGTCGGTTTACTTGCATACATTTGGTGGTTGTTGCAGGATGCCCGAAAAGCAGAGTCGGCAAAAGTGACAGCTGAATACGATGAAGCGATCGATGCGTTGGATGACGGCTTGGTTGCTAGGCCGTTGTACATTCAGATCGGGCTTGTTGTGGTGGGCTTGGCGCTTCTTGTTTTGGGTTCACGTTTCCTGGTCGGTTCAGCAACCAAGATCGCTGAGGCATTTGGTGTGAGTGACTTGGTTATTGGCCTCACGGTTGTTGCCGCAGGAACATCGCTTCCCGAACTGGCAACATCAGTCATGGCTGCATATCGCGGACAACGTGACATTGCGGTAGGCAACGTAGTTGGCTCAAATCTCTTTAATACGCTCGGCGTGTTGGGTTCATCAGCAGCGCTTACATCGTCAGGAATTCCTGTCGATCGTGAACTAATTCGCCTCGACTATCCCGTTATGTTGGCGGCAACGTTGGTACTCATTCCCATCTGTTGGAACGGCTTTGCAATCAAGCGTTGGGAAGGTGTTCTGCTGGCGGCGTTCTACATTGCTTACGTTGCGTACTTGGTAATGGAGGCAGGTGACAGCACAGCACCTGAATTGTTCCGCACCATGATGCTGATCGTGATCCCAATCGTGTTGATTGCTTTTACCACAACAGGATTTCAGGGATGGCGTAAATATCGCGCCGCACAATCTGCCTAATTTGTATATTCTGCAACCAGTGGAGCTGGGAGATTTCCCACCCTCCCTTGTGGCTACTGGCTCAGAAGGCGGTTTCGAGGCTTGTTACGCCTACGGGTTACGCCGAAACACCACCACACGCGCTGAGATGGCCGGAGAGCTGCGATCACTTCCTCCACTGTGCCACAGAGTGCCGGGCCGTCAAAGGACTCCACTCGGTGTCGTGGTGGCCGGTCCACGGGGCGTCAGGTGCGACCTGAGACGATCCGGATTTTCACACCTCCGACGATTCCCATCCATCCAGGGTCGAATGGGAATCAGTTCTACGCACAGACTGCTTGAATGGCGGCGATG
>JAURJB010000046.1 GCA_030832455.1 Acidimicrobiales bacterium | reverse complement strand
GAATGGGCAGTGATGCAAGAACTCGGCGTTCCGAAAGACAAGTTCATTTGCCCAGGAGTAATCGAGCCGCAATCCAACTACATCGAACACCCAGAAGTTGTAGCGCAACGCTTAGAGCGCTGGGGTGAAGTGGTTGAACCAGATCGCTTGCTTGCTGGTGTCGATTGCGGATTCTCGGTTCACGTTGGCACCACCACGATTGACCCCGACGTAGTATTTGCAAAACTTGCCTCGCTTGCTCAAGGTTCAGAGCTCGCTGCAAAGCGATTGTTTAAGTAACTCAGTGAACACAAAAGCCCGACCCAGTTTTCACTGAGCCGGGCTTTTGCTTAATTCATCCGCTTTCGCGGAAACAAACAACTGATGACTAGTTGTCATCCTTTGGCTGATAGAGCAATCCGATCATGCCACCGTAAATGAGGTGCCAGATCAAGATGCCAAATGGAAGTTTCCAACCATCAGGTCCGTCCATCAAGAAGAGACCGTAACCCTGCTCGGCGACATATGCATATGGAACAAGCACGCCAGCACTAATGATGGTCATGATGATTCCGTAGATAAGTCCCTTAGCAACGTGACCCTTCACTGGAATTTGCTTGTGAGCAAAAATACCGAACAACATCGCAAAGACGATGCCGTTTACGAAGTGAAGTGCCTGTCCTGAGAAGAACAACCAACCAGCATTCGTACCAGCGATGGTGAAGTCTGCGTTGAAGTAGCTACCCCAGCTTGGGCCATTGATACCGAGTGCCAAAGCACCGTTATACATTGGCCAAGGAAGCGTTGGAATACCAAACGCTGGAAACACGTAACCGAAGTACGTGCCGAGCTGGGTTGCTATGACACCAATGACGGCAAGGCCGCCTACTGGATGACTCTCAACCCATTTGTGCCAACGCTGTGACGCGCTGGGTGCAAGTGAATTACCCATAATGAATTACCCCCATATGTTCAAGTCGGCGATTTGTCCGACTAACGGACAAATTACCACAGGGCGGACTACCTATTGAGGAACCCTAAATCCAAGTAATCCCCAATGGAAACCGCCTATTGGGGTGGTTGATAGTCGATATTGCGGTCCACATTCATGTACACATCAATACCGATTGGGTCGGTTTGCTCTTCCACCAAGTGGCCTAACAAACCCGCACAGCGAGCAAGAAGAGCCACCCCGCGCATGACCCCCATCGGAATACCCGCGTCGGCCAACACTGCACCACATACTCCTGCCCCGTTCAGTGGGAGTGTTTTGCCAAGCACCTGCGAGTGCACCCGACCAATTGCTTCGAACAGTGACAGGTGTGATCCAAACAAACCCTGCTCTCGCGCCATCGACATGAGCACAGGTGTTCGTGGATCACCCTGCTTATGCACGGGGTGACCAAGGCCGGGAACGAATTTTCCGATTTCTCGTTGCTTCTGAACTGCGTTTAACGCTGCAGCATCCCAACCTTCTTGAGATGTTGGTGTTGCTCCAATTTCTTTCAATTCGCGTGCCAAAAAGTGGGCGCAGTCTTCAGTTACTCCCAGGAAACGTGAACCTCCACCAAGTAATCCCGCAGCGAGTGCTCCTTGCAGCGAGTCGGGGGCACTTGCATACGTGAGGCGTGCAGCAATTGCGGTTGGTGTGAAACCATGATCGGCAAGCGATGCGAGCACAGCCTCAAACATGACAAGTTGCCCCTCAGTTGGACGGCGCTTTGTAATCAAGTAATACGACAACTCACCGAATGAATACTTTCCCAAGATCTCTGTTGCTAAGTCGTGGCCAAGCAACGTGATGCTGTCTGCATCCGATGTACCGAGTCCGGTTTTGTATGTCTGCTTTGTGGTCATAATTACCCTTTCCTAGAAAGCCAAGTGCGAATTTCATCAGAATGCTCGCCAAGTTGTGGTGGTGGCAATGTGTAATTCAATTCACCATTACTGAACGTAATCGGGTTCCGGACCAAGTCGGCTTGTCGATCACCTTCGCCCACCGAAACGCGCGGACGCAACCCCAGCCTTTCGGCTAGCTCAACGCCATCTCCAATCGAGTTGATTGGTCCGCATGGCACACCGACATCGTTCAACGCAAAGAACAAGTCATCCGAATTCCACTTTGCCAATTGCTCTAACAACAAAGGCCGCAGTTCCTCACGATTCTTTGTTCGATCAGCGTTGATCTTGAACCGTGGATCGTCGGCAACATGTTCGATACCCAACACCTTTGCCAAAGCTCGGAACTGCTTGTCGTTGCCAGCCGCAATAATCAGATCGCGATCTTTGGTTGGCATCGCTTCGTACGGAAACAGACTCGGGTGCGCATTACCCATCCGGAAAGGCACCACATCGGCAAGCGTGTACGCCGCAGTCTGATTTACCAGACCCGACATCGCCGACGACAACAGGTTCACCTCAACATGTTGACCTTTACCTGTGCGGTTCTTTTCGTTGAGCGCAGCGAGCAACCCGATCGTTCCGTGTAATCCCGCCATCACATCAAACACTGAAATCCCTGCACGAAATGGAGGTCCGTCAGGCTCGCCTGTCAGGCTCATTAATCCCGAAACTGCCTGCACGATCAAGTCGTAACCAGGAAGCTTTGCGCCCTTGTCTGTGCCGAAACCAGAAATCGACAAGTACACAAGACCAGGATTCGTTTGCGAAGTGGTCTCGTAATCAAGGCCGAACTTCTTTAAGCCTCCAACTTTGAAGTTCTCGACACAGATGTCTGCTCGTCGCACCAGCTCGCGAGCGACTTTAAGATCCTCTTCATTGCCAAAATCCAACACAATCGACTTCTTATTGCGATTGATTGACATGTAATAGGTGGCGGTATCTCCCTTGGTTGGAGGAACCCACGTGCGCGTGTCGTCACCAGCCGGGCTCTCTACTTTGATCACCGTTGCACCCATGTCTGCGAGCAGCATCGTGCAGTATGGGCCAGCCAATACGCGTGACAGATCTGCGACTAAGAGACCTTCGAGTGGTCGTGCCAAACTATTGCTTTGTGTCATGGAAATGAGACCTTTCTTGAACTTGCTCGACTTTGTGCCACAGTTGTGGCGGAGAAATCATCATGAAACGACCGCCAACAGAACCCGACTTCGTTGAGGCCCTCGCTCGTGGCTTAAACGTAATTAGCGCTTTTTCGTTGTCACATTTGGCGCTTAGCGTGAGCGATGTTGCGGCAGCAACAAAATTGGCACGCCCAACTGTTCGGCGACTACTGCTTACTCTTGAATCGCTCGGATACGTTCGATCCGCCAATGGTGTGTACTTCTTAACGCCGAAGGTTTTAGAACTTGGCACCTCATACATCAGCGCGCAAGGCATGTGGGATATTGCTCGGCCTCGTCTTGAAGCACTCGTGGAGAAAACTAAGGAATCAAGTTCTATGTCACAACTTATTGGTAGCGACATTGTGTACACCGCACGTGTGCCCGTGCCAAAAATCATCGGCATGTCTGTGCACATCGGCACACGATTCCCCGCGTATGCAACGTCTATGGGGCGTGTATTGCTATCAGACTTAACCGCCAAAGAGCTAGATGCAGTACTGAAAACACCGTCCGACTCGGGCGTCGTTCCCCGATTGAAGTTTGCACGCAAGGAACTTGACCAATCTCTTGCCGAAATACGCAAACGTGGGTGGGCGATGTCGGATGAGCAATTGTCGTTTGGCATTCGATCAATTGCAGCACCCGTTCGCGATGCAAGTGGTCGCACAGTTGCAGCAGTCAATGTCACGGTCAACGCCGCAGAAACGTCAATTGCAGTGCTTAAGAAAGAGCACCTGCCGTTATTACTGTCTACCGCAGCGGCAATTACACACGACTTTGCAGCAATGTCACTTCTGCCAACAACATCACCGCTTAATCCCTGAACCATTAGGCGCCACCCACCACTGCCATGTGGGTTTCCATGATGAAATTCGCAGTATCTTTTGGTGCCGAAAAAAACGGCGAATGATCGCAATCGACCTCGACTGAGTAATCGGCCCAAGTTGCGCGCATGCGCTGCTGCTCAACATGCACCGCGCGATCATCGGTGCACACCAAATAGCTGCTCTTCATTGTCTTCCATGCTGGATTTTGGATCGGTTCCGTTGGAATTTCGCTTTTCATTGGTCGCCTAAAATCCATCGCCATCTGCGCGATGTTTTTAGGGCTGCGGTGAAACAGAAACTCATCTGCAGTTTCGGTTAACGACATCGTTCCATCTTGTGTAATCACAAAGCACGATCGAAAATCAGGATTGCCCCAATCTTTGTTCAACTCTGTTTGCGACTCTCCTATTGCCGGCATCCGTGCAGCAACATGCACTACATGCTGTGCTCCATGTGCGCCTACGGCCGCAGTGATTCCCGTGTAACTGTGGCACACCACCGTTACTGGGCCAATGGCAGAAACCTTTGCAATCGCATCACGCAACGCTTTGGCGTCATCGGCCAGCGAAGTAAACGGAAGTTCGACAGCTTGGACACGTAAACCAGGATCTGCGATGTGCTCAATCACCGGCATCCAGGACCATGCAGAAAAAAAGGAACCATGGACGAAGATGATCGATGAGTCGGCCATGTTGCGAGGGGTGAAGCCGAACTAGCGGTAGGTGTTGTTGCTGGTGTGGTCGCCTGCAAGCCAACGCTTCAATGTTGCGTGTGCATCATGTTTGCGAGCTTCGTTGATCTTCTCGGCTCCAGGTGCATCGGCGGTGAATTCCAGCAGCATGCCGTTTGGATCTTCTGTGTACATCGAGCGGCAGTAGCCATGCTCAAGAACATACGTTCCTTCTGGCTTCCACTCGGCTTTTTGCAAGCGAGCAAAAATTTCATCTTGCGTCTGTGCTGAAACATTCAGTGCAATATGACGGAATGGCGATGGGGTGAGGTCTGGATCAAACAAATCTTGATCTGCTTTGTTTGCAAATTGGAAAAACGCAAGCGCGCTTCCATCTGGCATACCAAAGAAGCAATGGCAATAGACGCGCTCTGCGCCAAACAACTCATCAGTTTCCGACCACGTTGCGACAAGAGGAAGACCGACGAGGTCCTCATAAAAGGCACGAGTGGCTTCAAGATCTTTCGACAGGTAAGCCGTGTGATGTAAACGTGTTGCTGAGGCGAGTGTTGACATGGTGTTCCTCCTGAGTCTGAATTTTGCCAATTTTGGTCATCTGTCCGCAGGACGGACAAACTCCCGTACTGCGTACATTAGACCACAAAATTGCGACCCTGCCACCCCGCCCCAATAGCTAGAGCTGCAGGCTCTTGATCTGCAGAAACTCCTCGAAGCCGTATTCGCCAAGTTCGCGACCAATTCCCGACTGCTTGTAGCCACCAAATGGCGCATTCGGATTGAACGCTCCACCATTGACCTCTACCTGACCAGTGCGCATGCGCTTAGCAATGGCAATGGCCTTGTCTTTGTCGGCTGAGAACACTGCGCCTGCGAGTCCGTACGGTGAATCATTGGCGATCGCTACCGCATCATCTTCGGTGTCGTACGGAATCATGACCAACACTGGGCCAAAGATTTCTTCCTGTGCAATGGTCATCTGGTTACTGACTTCCGAGAACACGGTTGGCTTCACGTAATAGCCAGTGGTCAATCCTTCCGGTGCGCCCGGCCCGCCGAAGATCAACTTTGCTCCTTCGTCAATGCCCTTGTTGATGTACGTCTGCACACGATCACGCTGCGCAGCCGATGCCAATGGCCCGAGGTTTGATCCTTCCGCAAACGGGTCGCCTACTTTCATTCCACTCGCTGCCGTGACCACTGCCTTTTCTGCTTCGGCAAGTCGGGCGCGCGGCACCAACATCCGTGTAAGCGCTGAACATGTTTGGCCACTGTTGAGGAATGCTTTACCAACACCACCCATTACCGCTTTAGTAAATGTGGCATCATCCAAATCGGCGCAAATGATGTTTGCGCTCTTTCCGCCAAGCTCGAGAGCAATCTTCTTAATGGTCTCGGCACCAACTTGCGCAACACGCTTTCCTGCACGTGTTGAACCAGTGAATGACACCATGTCGATGTCGGCGCTTGCTGCAATTGCCTCACCAACTACCGGACCAGTTCCCGTTACCAAGTTGAACACACCCTTTGGCAGGCCAACTTCATGAATGATCTCTGCCAACATGAATGCGTCTACTGGCGCAACTTCGCTTGGCTTCAATACCACTGTGCAACCTGCGGCCATTGCGAAGGCAACCTTGGCAGCAATTTGATGCAGCGGGTAGTTCCATGGCGTGATGCAACCAACAACACCAACCGCTTCACGCACAACACTCGAGCTACCAATTTGACGGGCGTATTCAAAAGATTGCGCGACAGCAGCAGCCTGTTTAAATGAGTTGATTGGCAAGCCAACTTGAATCATGTTCGAAAACGGTTTATTCATTCCGGTTTCACGCGAGATAACTGAACCGATTTCATCCATTCGCACTGCAAGTGCGTCACCAATCTTGTTCATGTATTCGGCACGCTGAGCAGGAGTCAATGCACTCCACGAGTTGAACGCGGCCTTGGCTGCAGCGGCAGCCTTCTTGACATCATCAGCGGTTCCTTCAGGGATTGTTGCCATTACCTGTTCGTTTGTGGAGTCGAACACCGAAATGGTGCTTGTTCCTGTTGAAGCAACCCATTCGCCATTGATATACACCTGTGAGAAGTTGGACATGTCATCCCTTTCGTTACGTTTCACCATAAATTACTCGCTTTTCACCCTTGCCTTGCAGTCGGACCCACACACCAATTTGTGCTGCACTAATGTTGGACACGACATGGCGTCATCGCAGCAGCTCCCCCCAGAACTCGAACGACTCAATCGCATGTATATCGAGACATGCGAGGCGTTTGATCGCGGTGAAATCACTGGCGATGAGGCACGCACCACCATCCTTGGGCTTTCGGCAACTGATGAGCACGGCAGAACATGGATCGTAGACCCTAAAAAATCGGGTCGCCGTGCGTCTTTTAAACAAGCCGACACCACCCCACTACTCAACGACGAGTTTGCGCAAATGAATCGTGTCTACCAAGAAACTTGTGCACAGTTTGATAGCGGCCTCATCTCTGCCACACAAGCACGCACAAAGATTTTGGGAATTGTGTTTACCGACGAAACCGGACGTACGTGGCGCGTTGACACGAACAAGTCCGGCAATCGTGCATCGTTCACATGCGAACCACTGCAACAAAACACTGAGCCGATTCCAGTTGTTGAGCAACCAGCACAACAGCCCCCTGCTGCGCCAGAACTAGAGCCCGAACCAGTTGAAGACGAACAACGCATCTCTCGACGCAACTTTCTCAGTGACGTGTCTGCCAAATCAGTTCTTCTTGGCTTGCTCAGTGCCGGAGTTCTCTATCAAGGAACGAAGATCTTTACAGGCTCAAGCGATTCGAACGATCAGCCCACCCCTGATAGCGACGCAATCGACAATGCAGCTGTTGACACCCCCGTAGAAGAAGGTTGGTTCGAGAAATTCGGCGAAGTTCCGCTGAACACCGACATTGAATTTGGTCGTTCAGTACAAAACGTTCCGCTTACCTTTTTCCGCCGTCAAGTGGGCGAAAACGGAGCCCGCGTTCTTGTTGTTGGCTGTATCCATGGTGACGAATTCGTTGGCAATCGTGTGATTGACATCCTGCGGGACATGCCACTTGACGGCAACATCGACTTATGGACGGTGCGAACGATCAATCCAGATGGACAACAGTTGAGAACTCGACAAAATGCAAATGGCGTAGACCTCAACCGCAACTTCCCTGGCAACTGGCGCAAGATCGGCAAACCTGGATCGTGGCAGTACGCAGGAACAGCAGCAGCAAGCGAACCCGAAGTTGCCGCAATCGTAAAACTTGGCGACTTGGTGAAACCCGATTTTGTTATTTGGTACCACCAGGACTATTTCCGAATCGGACCGGGCACAGGTCACGATGGACAAGTTCGCTCGATGTACGCCGAAATGGTGGGCCTCCCCCTGATCGAACTCGACTGCTTGTGTGGCTACACAGGTGACAAGCCATTGCTCGAGGCAGTGTTTGGTGGAACTGGTGCAAATTGGGCCAAATCATTCCAAGGGCCAAAAGGTGTGAGCATGACCGTTGAGTTTGGACCCACGTTGAGTGAAGAAGATGCGCAGCGCAACGCTCAAGCAGTCGTTGCAGTAACTAACGCGTTTTTCTAGCTTCGACGGTTTGACTCGCAGACTTTCTTTCGATTGCCACCATCTTCGTAACACTGCAGATTGGTATCTGATGCATTAAATCGTGAGAGAAAATCAGTTGATTGCTTCAAATTATTCCTCGTCGCACATGGATACGCATTGGAATATGGACACGGATTATCGGTTGCAGATGCGACCGAAGTTGAAATGAATGCTCCAAGCGCGAGAGCACCCGTCAATGTGAGGTGTATCCCATCCGATTCAAACCATGTCGTCTGACCGGCGCTATACGCATTCCATTCAGCGAGTGAAATAAGGCCTGAGGTATCTGCTTTTACTGCCTCTCGCAAGGCGGTGTTGAATTCGGCATACACCGACTTCTTACCACGCGAGCCAGGGGCTGGAAACCTGAGCGACTCTTTATACGTCAGCATCACAACGGGAACATTTTTTGTTCGAATGAGTGAGAAAAGTTTTGTGTATTCGTCAGCAATCTTTCTCACACTGCTGTCATACCCCGCCATCAAGACGATGAGATCAACTGGTTTCTTATAGTCGGTCAATGTGGTGAGCACATTTGGAGGTGTGCGGTACTCACGCCCATAGCACGACCATTCGGCAATTCTCCGACAAGACTCCACATCGAGTGTGTATCTAAATCCCTTCAGCGACTTTGATCCATCTTCGTACCATCGCAGTGCAGCCATCGTCGAATCACCGATCAACAGTGCATTCACTGGTTTCACATCGGGCAATACCGCAAGTCCATTTACTTGAGCATCGCCACCAATGAGTGCTTCGGCCTCGCTCGCAGCCTCGGCTTCGGCCAGTGCAATTGCGCCAGCATCAATTCGTGGCGCAACTGCATACAGCACGATCACCGAAGAGAACGACAGCGCAAGCGCCAAACCTGCTGCACCCAGACTTCGCTTTGGTAGCGCTGCCAACCACCCATGATGACGAATAGGTTGTTCAATCAGGTTGTACGACACTGCAGAAAGTGACAGCGCACCGACAATCAGTACTGCCGTACCCAATGCATCGGGAGTACCAAAATGCGCCTCAAACAAAACAAGCACCGGCCAATGCCATAAATAGAACGAATAGCTTCGGGCACCAAGAAGTTGTAATGGATCGGCCGACAACACGAGGTGTGGACCCCAGCCAGAATCGCCTGCGATGAGTACCGCAACGGTTGCAAGTACGGGAAGCAACGCAATGTATCCAGGGAATACTGATGACTCGGTAAACAGTGCCGCTGCACACGCAATACCAAGTAGACCAGACCAACCAAGACCTGCACGTAACCATTTCGGCAATACATGAGTCTTCGTACCGAACACTGCAAGCACTGCACCTGCAGCAATTTCCCAGAACCGCGACGTTGGTAGGTAGTAACCAGCATTCGGATGATCTTGTGTAATCAATGCAGATGTAAACAGTGATGCAACACCTGCAACCAAACCGACAACGCCCACCCACAGCCGCCAACGTTTGGGCGCTGCGGCTGCGCATGCAAACACCACGAGAGGCCAAACAACATAGAACT
>JAURJB010000045.1 GCA_030832455.1 Acidimicrobiales bacterium | reverse complement strand
TAGAGCAATTGCCGAGCCACTTGGCAGATCACTCCGTCAGCGAACAACTACGTACGGCCGACCAGACCGCGAGCCGCCGACACGTCAAGTTGCAGCTGCGCTGTAATCGCATCAAGACCATCAAACTTACGCTCACTGCGCAAGAAGTGTTCGAACGAAACACTCACATGTTGGCCATAGAGATCGCCAGAAAAATCGAGTAGGTGCGCTTCAAGTAATGACACATCTGCGTGTTCGAAAAATGTTGGCCTGCGACCAAGGTTGATCGCACAACCATGCACGCTGCCGTCTGCACACGTGAACATTCCCGCATACACGCCGTCGGCTGGCACACACATCTGGTTGGATACTTCAACATTTGCAGTGGGAAAACCAATGGTGCGCCCACGCTTGTCACCATTGACCACTACTCCGCGCACAGAAAATGGTCGACCAAGTAGTTGTTGCGCCACTTCAACTTGTCCGCCGGCAAGTGCGCGGCGGATCGCTGTGCTGCTCACTGGTTCTGCAACACCGTCTGGACGCGGCACCAGCTGCATTGGCACAACCTCAAAGTCGTATTGCTTGCCCAGTTCGCGCAACATGGCAACGTTTCCACCGCGCTTGTATCCAAAATGGAAGTCTTCACCAACAACGATCAGCTTTGCACCAAGTGCTTCAACAAGTACACGCTTCACGAATGCTGCTGGGTCTTCCTTCGAAGACGCCTCATCAAAATGCACAATGAATGTGGCGTCAATACCCGTACCGGCAAGCAACTCAATCTTTTGGTCACTATCGGTCAATAACTTTGGGGCCGATTCAGGACGCACGACCGACGCCGGATGCTTATCGAAGGTAACCACTACGCCTTGGCAGCCCAGTCGTTCCGCTTCGGCTTGCACATGAGTGATTACTGCACGATGGCCTTTGTGCACACCGTCGTATGCGCCTATCGTGACCACAGACCGCTGCGCGTGCACAGCAACAGAGTCGGTATCGCGAAGAATAAGCACGGGAATTTACGCTATCGCTTCGGCTAAAACGACCAATGGTTTTGCATGTGGTCCATCTGCTTCATACACCGCAAGTAGTGCACCCGCTTCATCAACAACCGCCCATGGCGCACTGCCATCCCATGCAGGAAACGACCTACCGTGGCGAATTTTTACCGCAGTATCAGCGTCAGCCACCACACGAGTCATGGATCGCAGCGCGGTAATTGGTTCGAGCAACTGTGCGTTTTCAATGCTTGTGCAATCTGCAAGCGTGAAGTCGCCAACTGTAGTGCGGCGCAAATTTCGCAAGTGCGCATATCCGCCAAGCAACGTGCCAAGGTCTGCTGCCAATGTGCGCACATACGTTCCCGATGAACACCGAACCTCGATGTTCGCGATTGTCACGCCACCTTCCACTCGAACGCTGTGCACATCAAATGAATGCACCGTCACTGGCCGAGGCTTACGTTCAACCTCTATTCCTTCGCGCGCAAGTTCGTGCAAGCGCTTGCCGTCAACCTTCAATGCCGACACCATGGGAGGCACTTGCATGATTGGGCCAGTCAACTTTGTTGCGGCAGCACGCACCGCATCAAGCGTCAACTCTCCCATGTCGAAAGTTGCCGTCACCGTTCCGGAATCATCGAGTGTGTTGGTCTCGCTACCAAACACCACCTCGCATGTGTACGTTTTGTCCATGCCGCTCAAAAATTGCATCAAGCGAGTGACGTAACCAACACCCACCACCATCACCCCCGTTGCATCGGGGTCGAGTGTTCCTGCATGACCAATGCGTCGCTCGTTCAATAGCTTGCGCAGTTTGCTCACCACATCGTGGCTCGTCATTCCCGCAGGTTTGTCAATGAGTGCCAAACCGTGCACGGTTGGCGGTCGGCGCTTCGCCACGATTACTCCGTGTCGTCAGAAAGATTGCGCGTGCGCATCGGGTCGTTGCGCAATACTTCGTCAATACGCGCCGCAGCACGAATTGCTTCATCGGGTCGGAATTCCAAAATTGGCGTGCGACGCGCATGCACCTGCGTTGCGATCGCAGACTGCAACTGCTTGCGGTAATGACCAAGCGTTGCCAAGATTTGTGCATCTCCCTCTGGGCCTTGCAACGAGTCGTAATACACAATTCCTCGGTTCATTTCGGCGTCAACATCAATCGCGGTAATCGTGACGAACGCCAATCGATCGTCATCGATTCGCACTAATTCTTCAGCAACCACTTCGCGCACGGTCTCGCTAATGCGGGCTTCGCGTGGGTAACTGTGCTTGCGGCTGTTCGATGAACGCCCGCGTGAACGGCCTTGTGGTCTGCCCATCGTGTTACCTGCACTGCCTTTCCGATCCAAACTCGGCGGTTTTGCCGCTTGGCTCATCTACGATACGGAGGCTATGTCAGCAAAGCGCCCACAGGGATCCATCAGCGGAAACGACCCGGAATCCAAGATTCCTGCCTTCCGCTACACCTCGGGCCTGGCCAATCAGATCGAGTCCAAATGGCAAGACCATTGGGACGCCGAGGGCACCTTCGAAGCGCCGAACCCTGCAGGCCCCCTTGCACAACCCGAAAAAGTTGCAGGCCGCGAAAAGTTGTTTGTGCTCGACATGTTTCCATATCCGTCTGGCGCGGGACTGCACGTAGGCCACCCACTCGGCTACATCGCCACCGATGTGTTTGCGCGCTACAAGCGCATGACTGGCTACAACGTGTTGCACGCACTTGGTTACGACAGTTTTGGTTTGCCGGCAGAACAACATGCCATCGTGACGGGAATTCATCCGCGCATTAACACCGAGTCGAACATTGCCAACATGCGCCGTCAATTGCGCCGACTTGGTTTGGGACACGATGCTCGCCGCAGCGTGAGCACCACCGATGAAGAGTTTTACAAGTGGACGCAATGGATCTTCTTGCAAATTTTCAACTCGTGGTACGACGAAACCGAAAACCGCGCGCGACCAATTTCAGAACTTGTTGACGAGTTTGCTTCGGGCAAGCGCGACACCGGTATGGGTGCATGGTCGGCATTAAGCAAGGTTGAACAACAAGATGCCATTAACAATCACCGCTTGGTGTACTTGTCAAATGCTCCCGTCAACTGGTGCCCTGGTCTTGGCACCATTCTTGCCAACGAAGAAGTAACTGCCGAAGGCCGCAGCGACATTGGCAACTACCCCGTGTTCAAACGCAACATGCGTCAGTGGACAATGCGCATTACGAAATACGCCGACCGTTTGCTCGACGACCTTGATCGACTCGACTGGCCAGACGCAATCAAGCTGATGCAGCGCAACTGGATTGGTCGAAGCGAAGGCGCACGTGTTCGCTTTAGTTCAACTGCTGGACCAATTGAAGTGTTCACCACTCGGCCCGACACATTGTTTGGCGCAACATTCATGGTGTTGTCGCCAGAGCATCCACTGGTTGATGCGTTGACTGCGAGCGAACAACAATCAGCAGTTGCGAAGTATCGCGAAACAGCAGCAGCCCTGCAAGATGCCGACCGCACCGACGACTCGCGCAAGAAGACCGGCGTATTCATCGGTGCATACGCGACAAACCCAGTGAATGGGGCACAGATTCCCGTGTGGATTGCCGACTACGTGCTCATGGGTTACGGAACCGGAGCAATCATGGCCGTACCAAGCGGTGATGAACGCGATATGGAGTTTGCAACTGCGTACAACTTGCCGGTTATTGACGTGGTGAACGAAGACGGCGAATACGTCAACTCGTCAAACGATTCAGTGTCGTTGAATGGCAAGCGCACAAAGGCCGAAGCCATTTCGCTGATGACCGCATGGCTCGACACGAACGATCACGGCAACAGCGCAATTACCTACAAACTGCGCGACTGGTTGTTCTCGCGTCAGCGTTACTGGGGCGAGCCCTTCCCCATTGTCTATGACGAAAACGACCAGCCAATCTCAGTTCCTGCATCGGCTTTGCCCGTATTGCTACCCGAACTTGCCGATTTCAAGCCGCAAGCACTCGACCCCAACGACGAAACCACCAATCCCATTCCACCGCTTGCCCGCATTCAGGATTGGGTCAATGTCACGCTCGATCTTGGCGACGGACCAAAGCAGTACCGCCGCGAAGTAAACGTGATGCCGCAATGGGCCGGTTCGTGCTGGTACGAATTGCGCTACCTCGACCCGACGAACCCTGAAGCGTTCATCGACAAAGACGTTGAGAAGTATTGGATGGGCCCAAAGCACGACGGCCATACCGGCGGCGTGGATTTGTATGTGGGAGGTGTTGAGCACGCTGTGTTGCACTTGCTATACGCGCGCTTCTGGCACAAGGTGCTGCACGACCTTGGTCATGTAAGCAGCGAAGAGCCATTCCACCGCTTGTTCAACCAGGGATACATTCAGGCATACGCCTATCGCGACGAGCGTGGTCAAACTGTTCCTGCAAACGAAGTTGAAGAAGCAAACGGCACATACAACTGGCAGGGCGAAAAAGTAGCTCGCGAATACGGAAAAATGGGCAAGAGCCTGAAGAACATCGTTACGCCAGATGAAATGTACGACGAGTTTGGCGCTGACACCTTCCGCTTGTACGAAATGAGCACCGGCCCACTAGATGCATCACGCCCGTGGAACACTCGCGATGTTGTTGGCATGCAGCGTTTCTTGCAGCGTTTGTGGCGTAACTTGGTAGACGAAGACACTGGCGCACTGCACGTAAGCGACGTCGAAGCACCGCTGCAACTCAAGCGCGACTTGCACAAGGCCATTCATGGCGTTGGTATCGACATGCAGAACTTGCGTTTCAACACAGCGATTTCAAAACTCATCGAATTGAACAACGCACTCACCATTTACGTAAACGAGCACGGCTCCACCCCGCGCGAAGTTGCTGTTCCTCTCGTACAAATGCTTTCGCCGTTGTGCCCGCATATGGCAGAAGAATTGTGGTCGATGTTTGGTCAAACCACCGAGCTCACGTTTGCTCCATTCCCCGTTGCAGACCCAGCGTTGCTCGTCAGCGACACCATTGAAATTCCTATTCAGGTGAACGGCAAGGTTCGTTCTAAATTGTCGGTTGTTCCAACTGTGACCGACGATGAATTGCGTGCACTCGCACTTGCAGACGAAAAAATAATTGCGTTACTCAATGGTGCGGAACCAGCCAAGGTGGTGATCGTTCCAAAACGTCTCGTCAACGTCGTTCTATAAGACCGGGCTGTCCTCTATACGGGCCGCATCTGGCGCACCACGCATCAACAAAATCAACCGGTTCACGCCTTCTCTAGCCAATTGCTTGCGCGCGTCGCTGTTTTCATCCAGCAACGACTCATCAAACCAATCCCATACCGACACCATAAATTCACGGTCTCCTGCTGCATCGCGAGCCGCACGCAGAATCTCACCGCGGCGCTCATGACTGGAACGAATGTTCACTCCATCGCAGCGCTTCCCTGCAAGTGTTGCAAGCGCCACCGAATTCACTCCGAGAATGCGCGGAACCGAATCTTGCGGAAGAGGAAAGGTTGCGAACTTGTCGTCGCGATTGTTTGACCACATTTCATCCAGTACATCGAGCACATGCTCAAGTCGTTTATGGCGCTGTTCCATGGTTGCTGGAATATCTGCACCAATGGCGCTTAGTTCTGACGCAAACGTGCTGGATGGCGAAGCACCTGCACCAAGCCCAAGAATGAACCTGCCACCAGAAATCTCCTGCACCGTTGCTGCAGCATTGGCAACAATCGCTGGGTCGCGCAGCCCAGCGTTCACGACGAGCGAACCAAGACCAATATTGCGAGTTGCAGCAGCAAGTGCACCAAGTGTGGCGAAGCACTCGGGCATTGTCGGTGCATTCATCACCGAACCCGACAAATGATCGGCAATCCACAAGGTGTTGTAGCCAGCGCGGTCTGCAGCGTGAGCCGTAGACCACAATTCGGGCCATGTGCACTGACCTTGATTGACCTGCAGGTCAATAATCACAATTAGTTGCTTCTCATGGTTTCGATATTGCCGTCAACGGGCAGTACTTGTCCAGAGATAAAGCGACCAGCCGGCGAACTGAGGAACACACACGATGCCGCAATGTCGTCGGGTTCAATAAATGTTTGCAACGACACTTGCTTTTCGTAACCCGTGCGAATTTCTTGTGGCGTCCTACCAACTGCTTGCGCTTCACGTTCAATTACGCCGTCCATGCGCGGTCCACTTACCGAACCAGGACAAATGGCATTCACTCGCACGCCAAATTCGCCGAGTTCCATCGCCCACGACTTCGTGAGCCCGATCACTCCCCACTTGGCTGCCACATATGGCGAGCGCAAGGGGTAACCAAAAATTCCAGCACTCGTCGAAATGTTGATCATCGAACCTCTGGTCTTCAGCAACATCGGCACCGCAAAGTGCGTGACTCGAAATGTTCCACCCAAGTTCACGCGCACGCACTCGTCGTACGCATCTGGGTCCATCTCATCCACTCGCGCTGTTGGCCCTGGCACGCCAACATTGTTCACCAAAATGTCGAGCCCACCTAAGTCGCGCTCAATTGCTTTGAACATTGCTTCAACATCGGAAGTTTTCGACACATCGCAGATGTAGTTGGGCTTTGTCGAATCGTTTACGTCGCATACCACCACAGTCGCGCCCGCATCTCGCATGGCATCGGCAATGGCTTTGCCAATCCCCGAACCTCCGCCAGTTACCAATGCGCGCAAACCATCTAAACGAAAACCCAATGAAGCCATAGGTAAAACTTAGCCCAACACATTTCACTACAGTTGCCCTATGTCTTCGCAACATGTCCCTACGTTCACCAAGTTCAGTGAGTCCACAAAACAAGACTGGGATAACATCACCGAGTTGTACAAACGCACGCAGGGCGATGTCGCCAATCAGGTGTTGCAACAGTTACAGAAACTTGATGGCGATCTAGATGGTTATCCGGTAACACGCCTTGAGCATTCGCTACAAACTGCAACGCGAGCCGAGCGAGATGGCAAAAGCATGGAATACGTGATGTGCGCGCTATTGCACGACATTGGCGACAGTCTTGCTCCCGATAATCACGAGGCAGTTGCTGCAGCAATCATTAAGCCATTTGTTTCTGAAGCACACCATTGGATGGTTGCTCATCACGGTATTTTTCAAGGCTATTACTTCTGGCAACACATTGGATTAAATCAAAATGCTCGCGATGCGTATACCGACAACCCGCATTACGAATTAACCGTGGAGTTTTGCGAAAAGTATGATCAGGTTTCCTTTGATCCAGGATATGAATCTCATACTTTGAGTTATTACGAACCTCATTTGCGAGCTTTTTTCCACTGCTAGAATTGCTGTATGGCAACTGCGAAGACCGCGGTGTTAACAAGTCTTGACGCGAAGGTGCACTCGCTCGCCGAAATACTCGCAGTATTCCATCGCGATGGTGGCGTAATCGTCCACAACATGCTGAGCGACGAAGTTCGCAATAGCCTTCGCTCCGAACTTGCCGAATCCATGCAGTCCACCGAAGCTGGCACGAAGTCAAGCGACAAAGGCGTGCAGGAATTCTGGGGATCCAACACCAAGCGCTTCACTCGCTTGGCGTTCCGGTCGAAGACGTTCCGTGACCATCTGCTGGTTCACCCAATTCTTCGCGGCATTGCCGACGACGAGCTCGGCCCGCATTGTGCGTCATATTGGATGAACACCGGTCAAGCCATGATCATCGGTCCTGGAGAGAAAGCGCAATGGTTGCATCGCGACGCCGACAACTGGCCACTCATTCTTGGACCAACCGCCAAACCGGTAACGGTGTCGTGCATGTTCGCGCTTTCCGACTTCACCGCCGAGGGTGGAGCAACGCGAGTAGTACCTGGCAGTCACAAGTGGGATGACTTCACTCGCAAGGCAACTGATTTAGAAGTTACTCAGGCAGTCATGCCCGCAGGAAGCGGATTGATCTATTCGGGAACTGTTATTCATGGTGGCGGCGCGAACCAAACAGACAAATACTGGCGAGAAGGCCTGCACCTTTCGTATGTAGTTGGCTGGTTAACACCCGAAGAAGCCGGTTGTGTTGGTCTTCCAGAAGATATTGCACGCACGCTTTCCCCAACGCAACAACAACTGCTTGGCTACCGCTGTTACACAGGCGACGTGAAAGCCGCACGGTTGTGGACAATCGATTACGAAGACATACCTGTCGGAATGAAATGGGAGTAAAACATGTCAGCACCAGAAATTAGAGGGCTCCAAAAGAGCTTCACACGAGATGAATACACTTCTCCAGAAATTTTCGCTGCAGAACTCGAAACCATTTTCAGCAAACATTGGTGCTACGTAGGCCGTGCCGACAAACTGTCCCACATCGGCGACCGAATGGTCTGCAATGTAGGAAGCGAAAGCATTTTGATCGTGCGCAATCGCGAAAGCCAACTACGCGCGTACTTCAATGTGTGTCAACACCGCGGTTCGCAGTTGTGTGACGAGAGCGGATCTGGTTATGGCGCAGCAATCACCTGCCCGTACCACGCGTGGAGTTATTCGCTGGACGGAAATCTTGTCGGCGCAATCCATCATGAAAAAGAGTCCTTTGATCGCGAATGCATTTCACTGAAGCAAGTTCGCGTAGATGAATGGCAGGGCTGCCTGTTTGTTTGTTTAGATAACGACGAAGTTCCATTGCTGACTTGGCTTGAAAACATGTACAGCAAGCCGCTCGATTTAGACAAGTTTGGAATAGCTGGCTTGAAGAGCGTGCGCACAACTGTTGATGAAGCACAAGCCAACTGGAAGGTTCTTGTAGAGAACTATTCAGAGTGCCTGCATTGCTCGGTTGTGCACCCAGAGTTTTGTGATCTCGTTCCCGTTTTTGCAACTGGTCGAACTATTGATAAAGACCGAGATGATTGGGGTGCAAACCTGGCCGATGGAGTGAACTCCATCTCGTTTAAGCAGAACCAAGGGTTAACACTCATTCCAGGCATGGACGACAAATCGCTCTTCGGTGCTTACGTCTACCCAAACATGTTGATCGATATTTCACCAGATTCGGTAGCCGTCACCACGTATATCCCGCGCTCTCCCACCCACACCACGGTCATTACTGACTACCTTTTTCCCGCCGATATGGCCGCCGACTCCAGCATGGACCTAAATGCGGTGATCGATTTCAACGATTTGGTGAACCACCAGGACATCGCGGTTTCCGAGCGGGTGCAGCGTGGGGCTGCCTCATCGGCCTTCAAACAGGCGTATCACACCGAAATGGAAAGGTACGCAATGCAGTTCGTCAAGCAATACAGGCAAGACACACAAATGCACTAAGTTACCCTCATGGAAAGACGCGATTTTCTTAGAACCCTCTTTGCAACTACCGGGGGAATCATTATTGGACCTTCGATACTTGCAGCGTGCGGCAGCACAACATCAAGTTCATCAACTGGCTTAATTATCGGAACTCCCGAATTGCCAGTCACACTTCCACTCGTTGGAGAACCAATTGCAGATGGTCTTGCCAATGAAGGCGGCACCATTGAAATTTTGAACTGGGCTGATTACACCAACCCAGAAGTAATTGCGGATTTCGAAAAAGCTTTTGGCGTAACAGTGAAGCAAAGTATCTACGACAACGAAGATGCAGCAATTGCGAAGTTGCGCAACGGAACGTTGAAGCCAGACCTCATTATTGGCATGACCGATACCGCACTCGCTCGACTGATGGCAGGCGAACTGATTCAACCGTTGAATCACTCATACATTCCAAACAAAGCAAACTTGCTCACCGGTTTGCAGAACCCGTATTACGACCTTGGCGCGCAATACACCATGGCGCAGTTCATTTACGGAAACGGA
>JAURJB010000044.1 GCA_030832455.1 Acidimicrobiales bacterium | reverse complement strand
CGGCAGTGCCCACCATCATTGCTGTCTTTGTGGTGAGGCCTGCAGGAACTGGGATAACCCACTTCGCAGGCACGCGAGCCATGGTTGCAAAGCCACCGTTATGTGCAACGCCAATGTCGTTGCCATGCGCAATCACCTGTGAACCAATAGCAATGGAAGCATCACTTGACTCAACAACGGTTCCTGCAAGGTCTACACCTGGAATCAACGGATCAATGCGTGCAACTTTTCCCTTTTCAGTGGTGGAAAGACCGTCTTTGTAGTTAATGCATGAGTACTCGACAGCAATCAGTACCTCGCCTTCGCCAAGTGCATCAGATGAAATGGTCTCGACGCGACGCGTCCACACATCGTTTACTTTTCCTACCAACATTGCGCGTACATCTGTCATGGTGATCTCCTTTATGCCACTAATTGCAGAATCTTCTGTTTGGCGGTTTCGCCGATGGTTACGTCGTTGCCCGATGCAAACCACACTTCGCTGTGCGTATCAAATAACACCTGTGCCGAAGCAGCGCCATCCGGCAACGCATTCATTGATGCCGCGGTGTACACGCATACATTCCACGCCGCATGCCCTCCAACATCTTTTACCGCCTGGGCGACAATATCGGCCCACTTATGTTCAAAATCGATCACCGCTTGCGGGTTTGATACGTATTGCATCACGTTTGAGGTTTCGGTAAACACCAAGCCAACGTTTTTGCCGTCAATGCGTTCTTTCATTGCAGCAATTTCAGAATTCAATTGCTTTGAAATCTTCTTTTGGTCATACGTGGCCGACTTTTCGCGATGCAACGTAATGGGGTGCATCCAATTATCCACCGTCTCGCCAGACTCTGCACGCAAAATGTCAAGCGGCGGTGTTGCGTTTCCATCGGTAACCAGCAGCACGTGTTGCGCAACTGGCCGCAACGAGAACACAAACATGTCGAGCAAGTTTTTGTCTAACGCGTGAGCAAGCGCTGCCACCACATCAACCGTTGGTGTTGAACCTCGCCGCTCTTCACCTGCACGCGCACGCTCTAATGCAACAATATACGGTTGCGAGATTGCAGCACGATGAGCAAGTTCGCGCGTTGACCAACCACGAAGTGTGCGTTCGTTAAACAGCCATTGCGCAAACCCGATGGGGTCGAACTCAAACTGTCGATTAATCGTTGGTCGTTGTTGCTTCATAGCTAGTGATAAATATAGTATTCACCCATGGGGATCACCAGCGAATCGTTGCACACGCAGGCCGAGCCGCGCCTGCTCTCGCCTTGGCCGTTCTTTGCCGTGTTTGTTGGTGCAACGTGGGCGCTCGATATTGGCCTCCATCAATCCATCTCTGATCAGGGCAATTCACTCGCCATCGTGGCCGCATGGTTTGCCATGACCGCAGCCATGATGACCCCCACCACTGTCCCCATGCTCAATTCGCTACGCGAGATTCTGGGCAATGCTTCGCTCGACACCTGGTGGATGTTTGTTGCTGGATATACAACGATGTGGTCGTCGTTTGCACTAGTTGGTGGCGGGTTACAAATTGCACTCAGTCATACCGATTTGCTTTCCGATCACGGCACACTCACCTCGCGTTCGATCACTGCTGGCGTTCTCGCACTCGCCGGCGTATACCAATTCACGCCAATCAAAAACATGTGTCGCGATTTGTGCCTACGACCAATGACATTTTTCATGGCGCACTGGAAGTCGGGTAAAGCTGGCGGCTTCGCAATGGGCATTCGCCATGGTGTGGTGTGCATTGGTTGCTGCTGGGCACTGATGTTGTTGGCATTTGTTGGTACCGCTTCGCACTGGGGTTTCATGGCACTCGTTACCGCAATCATGGTGGTGGAAAAACTGCCAAAGTACGGCGCGAAAGTAACCACACCAATTGGTATTGCGCTTTTAGTTTGGGCAGCACTCCTCTTTTTCACACCCGATGCAATTTCTCTCCATAACTCACACTGAAAGGCAACACATGAGCACAGCAACAAAAACTAAGGACAGCGGTATTGCCGCGTGGTCGCTGCAAGGCGAACTGATTC
The DNA here is from genome assembly GCA_030832455.1 of Acidimicrobiales bacterium. Classification (GTDB taxonomy): domain Bacteria; phylum Actinomycetota; class Acidimicrobiia; order Acidimicrobiales; family Ilumatobacteraceae; genus UBA3006. The sequence continues at coordinate 8,136 of JAURJB010000044.1, read as the reverse complement.
TCAACTGCAACTGCACGGTGTTTTGCCCGTGCGTGGTATCGCTCGGTCAACACCCACCGACCGAGGGCTACTGCCAGGCGTGGTCGGGTGTGCGCATTGACAAAGGTTCGATGGGCGATCTTGACCTTTCAGGCTTGAACGTTGCCATGTTGCTCGACATTCCAGGAAAGATGGAGCGCGGCAACTGGACACTTGCGTTGTGGATCGATGAGCGTGCAACTGACGAACAATTCGCCGCACTGGAAAGCATTTTCTCTGGTGCAAGCCGCGGCACCACTGGCCTATTCAAGTTGCTGGTGGGCAAATATCTCGGTGCAGAACGCGCGCCAATCACGTTCGTTCGCGAAGGCGAAACACGCAAGTTCAGTGCAGGCAAGTTCATTCAAGGTGCGGTGGCGCCAATCACTGGTCAGCGCAACAACGAACCGGTAATGGTCGTGAACACGCAGTACTGGATGGGCCCCGAAGTTGCCGTTGCCCAGGCCAGCATGGGTCGTGTGCGCGCATTTGGTCGTGTGTGGAACTTTGAAGGCCGCAGCGCCGAAATCTGTGACATCAAGTGGGTTGGGCCGTGAACGCTCCTTTACTTGCACTGTCGCGCCGGGTGCGCAACACGCCATACACCTCGCGCATTGAACAGTTCCCTGTTCAGGCATACACCGTGTACAACCACATGTTGTTGCCCTCGCGTTTCCGTGGTCTTGAAGAGGACTACTGGCACTTACGGAAATCTGTGCAAATTTGGGACGTTGCTTGCGAACGCCAAGTGCAACTGAAAGGCCCAGACGCCTCGAAACTCGCACAAATGATGACCGTACGCGACATTCGCACATACAACGTTGGTCGCGGTGGGCTTGTTCCCCTATGCGATCACAATGGCAAATTATTGAATGACCCAGTGGTGTTTCGTATTGCCGAAGACTGCTACTGGTTTTCTATTTCAGACTCCGACGTTGCGTTTTGGGCTGGCGGTTTAGCGCATGGTCTTGGCCTCGATGTTGAAGTGAGCGAAATTGATGTGAACCCACTTGCTGTGCAAGGGCCACAAGCAGAAGATGTTGTTGCCGAAGTTTTTGGAGAAGCAGTTCGCGCAATCAAATTCTTCCGTTTCGAAACACTGAACTTCCGCGGTCACCCACTTCGCGTTTCGCGCAGCGGTTGGAGCGCACAGGGTGGTTTCGAAATCTTGGTGGATGATTGGGAAATTGGCGGATTGTTATACGACGCCATCTGCGAAGCCGGTGCGAAATACGACATTGGTCCTGGTTGCCCAAACTTGATTGAGCGCATTGAAGCAGGGCTCATGACATATGGAACCGACATCACACGTGAACACACCGCACTTGAAGCCGGGCTCGAAAAGTACTGCTCACTCGACAGCGACATTGATGCCATTGGCATTGATGCACTGCGCAAGCAACGCGCACAGGGTTTGCCCCAACGCATTGTTGGTTTCAATGTTGGTGGCGACCGTGTTCCTGGTCAACGCGACCCGTGGCCGGTAATGGCGAATGGCAAAAAGGTTGGTCAAATCACGTCTATTACGTGGTCACCACGCCTGGAATGCAACGTTGCACTTGGCATGGTTGAACTGGAATTTGCACCACGAGGTACAGAACTCACACTCGTTGCACCAGACGCAGAGCGCCGGGCAACAATATGTGACGTTCCGTTTACTGGTGCTTCGCAGCGTTAGATCAGGAGCAGCCGCTCGAGGATCCGCAATCGCCACATACGTAGCACGCACCGGCGCGCTGCATGTTGGCTGATCCACATGACGAGCAGATCGCGCCAGTCTTTGCTGGCGTGGCTGCTGCATGTGCCGACGCATCCATTTGAGCAACAAGATCTTGCACCGATGGAATGGTCTTTGGATCGCTGATCACGTCTACGCCTTGTGCGGTGTCGGTGACCGACTCTTCGACGCCTGGCAGGGTTGGCTGCATGCGCTCTTCGCGGGTGTAGATACCAAGTTCTGCACGCTCGTCAGTCGATAGGTACTCAACTGCCAAACGACGGAAGAGGTAGTCGATGATGGATGACGCCATACGAATGTCGGAGTCATCGGTCATGCCGGCTGGCTCGAAGCGGGTGTTGATGAACGCTTCAACGAAAGCGCGCAATGGCACTCCGTACTGAAGGCCATACGACACGCTCTTTGCGAAGCTGTCCATGATGCCTGCAAGAGTTGAACCCTGCTTCGACACGGTGAGGAACACTTCGCCTGGGCGACCGTCTTCGTATTCACCGATGGTTGCAAAGCCCTTGCAATCAGCAACGCGGAATTCGAAAGTGCGTCCGCGACGTGAGCGTGGCAACTTCTGGCGTACTGGCTGGTTGACGATCTTCTCGACTACACGCTCGACAACTTGCGTTGCTGCTGCGGCTGCATCTGCGGTTCCCTTTTCACCGTCTTTCTTGGCGGTGGAAAGTGGCTGACCAACTTTGCAGTTGTCACGGTAGATAGCAACAGCCTTGATGCCGAGTTCCCATGACATCATGTGCAGTGCTTCGATCTCTTCGATCGTTGCTTCTTCTGGCATGTTGACGGTCTTGGAAATTGCACCCGACAAGAACGGCTGAGCTGCTGCCATCATGCGGACGTGACCTTCGTAGTGAATGGTGTTGTCACCCATCGAGCAGGCAAACACTGGCAAGTGTTCGGCCTTCAAGTCTGGTGAACCAACGATGGTCTTGTTGGTGTCGATGTAGGCAATGATGCGATCGACAACTGGACCTTCGTAGCCCAAGTTCTTCAACGCACGTGGCACTGTCTGGTTAACGATGGACATGTTGCCACCACCTACGAGCTTCTTGAACTTCACGAGTCCAAGGTCTGGCTCGATGCCGGTGGTATCGCAGTCCATCATGAGGCCGATGGTGCCGGTTGGTGCAAGCACCGTTGCCTGGCTGTTACGCACGCCGTACTCTTCGCCGTCGCGCACTGCGTTGTCCCATGCGAGTGTTGCTGCGTCGACCAAGTCGCGCTGCACCACATCGATGTTGTCAATTTCTGCGTTGGCATCACGGTGCATGCGCAACACGTTGAGCATGTAGCGCTCGTTGGCTGCGAAACCTGCAAATGGTCCCATGCGGCTGGCGATGCGTGCGCTCGTTGCGTATGCATGGCCCGTCATCATTGAGGTCAGTGCACCTGCCCATGCGCGTCCACCTGTGGAGTCGTATGGCATACCAAGCGCCATGAGCAACGCACCGATGTTTGCGTAACCAAGACCAAGCTGACGGAACAAGCGGCTGTTTTCGCCGATTTTCTCCGTTGGGTAGTCGGCGTTACCAACAAGAATTTCTTGCGCGGTGAACATGACTTCGATGGTGTGACGGTATGCGTCTACGTCGAAGATGTCGTCGTCGCTCAAGAACTTGAGCAAGTTGATTGATGAAAGGTTGCATGCCGAGTTATCGATGTGCATATATTCGGAGCACGGGTTCGAGCCGTTAATCCGACCTGCTGCATGCGCGGTGTGCCACTTATTGATGGTGGTGTCGAATTGCAAACCAGGGTCTGCGCATTCCCACGAAGCAGTTGCAATTTGGCGCCACAAGTCGCGTGCACGAACACTGCGAACGGGTGAACCGTCTTTCACTGCACGGAATGTCCAGTCGCGGTCTTCCTTCACTGCGTACATGAACTCATCGCTGACGCGAACTGAGTTGTTTGCGTTCTGATATTGAACGGAGAATGAATCTTTTCCATCGAGATCCATGTCGAAGCCTGCGTCGCGCAATGCACGTGCCTTCTGCTCTTCACGGGTCTTGCACCAGATGAATTCTTCGACGTCTGGGTGATCGACGTTGAGCACAACCATCTTTGCTGCGCGGCGTGTCTTGCCACCCGACTTAATGGTTCCTGCTGATGAGTCTGCTCCGCGCATGAAGCTGACAGGACCCGATGCAGTTCCGCCGCCCTTCAAGTGCTCTGCGCTTGAACGAATGTTGGACAAGTTGATACCTGCACCCGAGCCACCCTTGAAGATGATTCCTTCTTCGCGGTACCAGTTGAGGATGCCATCCATGGTGTCTTCGGTTGCAAGGATGAAGCATGCACTTGCTTGCTGTGGCACTCCTGGCACACCAATGTTGAACCACACTGGCGAGTTGAATGCTGCGCGCTGGGTTACCAAGATGAACTTGAGTTCGTCGCGGAAAGCTTCAGCTTCGTTGGTGTCGGCGAAGTAGCCACCCTCGATGCCCCAGTCGGAGATGGTGTTGGCTACGCGATCGATGACCTGACGCAATGAGTGCTCGCGCTCTGGCGTGCCCGGGGTGCCACGGAAGTACTTCTGCGTGACGATGTTGGTGGCATTGAGCGACCAGCCAACTGGGAACTCGACGCCGAGTTGCTCAAACGCAACGGTTCCGTCTTTCCAGTTATTGATGCGCGCATCGCGCTTTTCCCAGACCACTTGGTCGTAGGGGTGCACACCAGGAGTGGTGAATTTGCGGCCGATGCCGATGGTGAGACGCTCTGGTGCGAGTGACATATTGCTTTACCTTCCGTTTAATTTGACTTTAAAAAATCTTTACCTTGACAGCCACAACATGTTGTGGTGTACCTGCCCCTTTCGCAGGATTACCCACAATTGGTAGGGTTTGATTACAGCACTGTAATTAGCCCATGTCAATCATTTCCGAATTGTGCGACCACCTTTTGCCCCTTACTGCATATGGGGTTGAGACCCCTGCCCAAATTGACATATAAAAGTCATAAATGACCGATTTCTGCCTTAGTGCTGCTCTTGCCGGAAGGATACGGCACTACCCCTGTGTGGAGGAAGTGGATAACCATGTGAATTAAAAAATTTTACTGTGATTACCCATGTGGATAAAGGGAATTATCGGTGGACAACCCACCCACAGCCTGTTGATAACTAGACGCCGACAGGGGCAACCGTGACCGGAATGCCGTTCATTACCGAATTTCCCGAAAGTGGGTCCATTTCGTTCTCATCGGTGAGCACATTCGAGTTCACTCCCGCACGTTTAGCCGCAACGCTCATCCGCGTGCCGCTCATGTCGTGGCCCCAACCGTGCGGCAAACTCACTACTCGTTCACGAATGTCTGGTGTGAGTTCGACAATGGCATCAATGGCACCAACTCTGCTCGAGATTCGTGCAACGCTTCCGTCTTGCACACCAACTCGTTGCGCATCACGTGGATGCATCTGCAACGTGCAGCGTTCTTTTCCTTTTATGAGCACTTCAATGTTGTGCATCCACGAGTTATTCGAACGCAAGTGACGACGCCCAACAAGTACTAACTGTTCATCGTTGAATTCAGTCATCGACTGAGCAAGACGAGGCAAGTCGGCAAGCAAAGGTTGCGGTGCAAGTTCAACTTTTCCACTTGGTGTACGCAACACTTCGGGAATGCGCGGCTCGAGCGGGCCAAAGTCGATGCCATGCGGGTGCTGCTTCATGTGCGCAAGGCTGATACCGCTGGTGTTTGCACCGAACCCATCGCCATACGGACCAGTGCGCAACATGAGATCGAGCATGCGATCTGCTCCCCGTGCACCCGTTGCATCAAGCTGCTCTCGAATTTGTTCGGCAGTAAGACCATTGGTTGGCGACGACGAATCCTTCATGATGCTTCCGATAAATGCATCAAGCGTGAAGTCGTCAATCATCGAAACATCTGCATTGGCACCCATACCTTGTGCAATGCCTGCAAGTTTCAAGAAAATTTCCCACTCATCGGGTTGATCTGCACCACGTTCAAATACTGGTTCGCTGTAGTTAGCAACGTTGCGCACCGAAAAACCGGTGAACACAAGATCGAAATGACTGCGCTCAAGTTGTGAAGGTGAAGGCAAAATGACATCGGCGTATCGGGTGGTTTCGTTCAAATAAATATCTACCGACACCATGAACTCGAGTGACTTCATGCTCTCTTCAAGTGCAAGCGTGTTTGGCGTAGACAGCACAGGGTTTCCGCCAGCAGTAATGAGTGCCTTGATTTGCCCTTCGCCTGGCGTAGCGATTTCTTCTGCCATCACACTGACTGGGTATTCACCAAGTGCTTCAGGGAACTTGCGCACGCGTGAATGCCCGCGACCAATCGAGAAACCTTTGCCTGTTCCCTTTTGGCCACGCGTTGTTGGCCCACCTGCTGCTGGCATCGTGAACATCACGCCACCTTCGCGGTCGAGATTGCCCGTAACGGTGTTGACGACGTCGACCAGCCAACTTGCCGTGGTGCCAAAGCTGACGGTGCATGTGCCAATGCGGCCGTACACCAGCGCTTTGTCGGCAGCAGCAAACTCGCGGGCGATGCGCTTGATGGTTTCAGCATCAATTCCCACTGCTTGTGCAACTGCTGATGCAGTGAATTGCTTGAGTGCTGCAGGCAATACATCGAGCCCTGCCACATTTGGGCGCATGTGATCGCCAACGTTGGATAAGCCTTCTTCAAAAATGGTGTTGGCAATTGCAGCAAGAAACAATGCGTCAGCACCTGGGCGAATGGCTAACCATTCATCGCAATGCTCGGCTGTTTTGCTCTTGCGTGGGTCGACCACCACCAACTTGCCGCCGCGTTCACGCATGGCTTCAAGTCGGCCCGGGAAATCTGGCGCCGTGCACAAACTGCCATTCGAGTCGTATGGGTTTGCACCCAACATCAAGATGTATTGCGTGCGATCAAGATCGGGAATCGCAATTGTTGCTGGCGTTCCAAACATGTAACCCGAGCTCACTTGCTTTGGAATTTGATCGACCGACGACGCACTAAAGCGTTGCTTGGTGCCAAGTGCTTGCAACCACACGCGGTTGTAAATGAGTGGCGCCAAGTTGTGCGCGTTTGGGTTTCCTAAATACACACCAACTGCACCACGACCATGCGTATTGATGACTCCCATCAGTCCGCGTTCAACTTCTTGCCACGCTTCTTCCCAACTCACTTCAACATGGGTGCCATTGCGTTTTATTAATGGTTTACGCAAACGATCGGGGTCTTCATGCAGTTGCTTGAGCGTGCTGCCCTTAGGGCAAATGAACCCTTTACTAAATACGTCGTCACGGTCGCCGCGAATGCGCGCCACTGCTCCATCTTTTATGGTGATTTCTAAACCACAGGTGGCTTCACACAGAGGACACGTACGAAAAACGGTGCGATCACTTGGCGTTGTTGGCATGGCAACATCGTGCCACAGATAACGCCTGCAGCCATATGCTGAACGCAATGCAACGCCTGTTCCCCAACCCAGTGACTTCGCTTTCGGTTGCCGATGCGTATGGTGTTTCCCGTTCGCGTATTGCCGTGGGCAATGGTGCCACTCGCCCCACCATTGGCATGTGCATGGTGGCCAGTATCGATGGCAGCACCGTGGTTAGAGGCAACTCGCGCGCACTGGGTAGCCCCGGCGACCTCGCGGTTTTGCTTGGTTTACGCGCACTCGCCGATGTAATCATTGTGGGCTCAAGCACCGTCACCATTGACGATTACGGCCCACCCAGCAAACCGGGCTTGCGTGTTGGTGTGGTTACTCGCAGCGCGAAAATCGATGCTTCGAAGCCACTCTTCACCAGTGGCGCAGGCTTTTTGATCACCACAGAAACCGCAACAACTCCGCCGGGTGTTGACTGCATTCGGGCTGGCACGACCGAGATCGATTTAGTGCACGCAACATCGCAACTACAGGGCAACTTTGCACAACTCGAAGGAGGACCAACGCTGAATGCCGCAATGCTTGCCGCCGATTTAGTGGATGAAATCAACGTGACCATTAGCGCCAACATGGTGGGCGGAAACGGCCCGCGATTAACGAACGGCGCACCCGATGTGTTGCAGCGCTATCAACTTGCACACGTGTGCGAAGAAGATGGCTTTTTGTTTTTGCGCTATACGCGCTAGCAACTACGCGCGCGCTGTGGCGCGCTTTTGCAATAATGCAAGTTCGCGTTTGAAATCGGAAGCATCATCAAAGTTTTTGTACACGCTTGCAAAACGCATGTACGCAACTTCATCAACAACGCGAAGTTCGTCGAGCACTGCGTGACCAACATCGCTTGAGGTGACATCGCCACCCAGCAATCGCAGTTTGTCTTCAATGCGCTCGGCCATGTCCATAATTGCCAACGCCTCAACCGGCCTGCCCTTAACCGCGGCCTGAATTC
>JAURJB010000043.1 GCA_030832455.1 Acidimicrobiales bacterium | reverse complement strand
CGCGGCCAGTTTTTGTGCGCGGCATACACCGTGTGGCCTGCAATGGGAAGAGAGTCGGCAGCGTCCCATAGTTGTGGAGCGAGTTCACCCAGTGGCTGTACGATTTCTGGCGCGAACTCGTTGAGTCCCGCAACTACTGCTTCGTTACGCACTCGATATGCATCTTCAAACGTGGTGTGTTGACGGGCAACATCAAGACACAGGTTGATGAACTCTGCGCGAATGGTATAAAACGCAGCAGTAACGACATCGTTGCCGGCACTGCCAAGTGGGGCAGACCGTGTGGTGATGTAGTAACCAAGACCATTTGGAACACCAAGTTCGGTAAACAATCGAATGCCAGTTGGATCCCAATAGATCCAGCCGATTAATCGGTGTGAAGCAAGTGATGCTCGTGCGCTTAATAGTCGCCAATCAGTCATAAGCGAACCGTAGCAATAGTGCAACAATATGTACGAACCATGGGTACTACGTATGAGCACGCCAAGTCTGTTCTCTGATCAACGGGAGCTGCTTCCGTTTGATGGAAGCGCATTGTTGATACCAAAGTTTCTCTCACCAGAACGAACCCCGCCTCTGTTTCAGCAGATTATGAATGAAACGGTGTGGGAAAAGCCCGAGATGGTGATGTTTGGCAAGAAGTATTCACAAGCAGGACTATCCACGTGGTTTACCAACACAAACGTGAGCTACGTGTACTCAGGAATCACGCGAACTCCGCATGCCATGACTGCTGTGCTTCAGGCGGTAATGGAACAATGCACAGTGGCTTCTGGTGCGGAGTACAACTCGGTGCTCGTCAACCTGTATCGCGATGGAAATGACAGTGTGAGTTGGCACGCCGATAATGAAGAAATCAATGGCAGCGAGCCGGTGATTGCATCAGTGAGTCTTGGCGCAACTCGCAGGTTTGACCTACGTCATAAGGAGTCTGGCGAAACGGTACGAGTTGATCTGGAAGACGGTTCGCTACTGGTGATGTCGGGCTTGTCGCAGCACTGCTGGGTACATCAAATTGCAAAAACAAAGTCGAAGGTTGGCCCTCGTATTAACTTGACGTTCCGACGAGTGGTTTCTAACGCGAAGCCCTAACTCGCTCTGCAGCGTTAATGTGGTCAACAGTAAGTCCGCAACAACCGCCAATCAGTTGCACTCCCATATCAACCCACTCAGCGTAAAAACCTTCAAGCTTTTCTGCTGGGATCACTTCGGTAAAGTTCCAATTTGGCATTTCGAAATATCCACTGTCTGGGTATGCGCCAATTGGTCCTGAAAACTTCTTGCGCACCATTGCAATGGTGTCACTGACTGCTTGTGGTTGAGTGTGCATCACGCTGACTACATCAACACCAGTTTTAGGAATGAGATCAAGTACTGCTTCAAGTGGTGATTCTTGTGCAAGGTTGAAACTGATGATCTTGCCGGCGTCGTTGCGCCGTGCCGCTACACCAAACCACACAGGTAAGCCGGTGTCGAGTGCAGCCTGCAGAGCCATTGATGTGCGATTTTCTTCGTACATCATTTCGAGCATGATGTGGTCGACTCCGCCTGCTTTCAGCAGTTGTGCCAGCTGATGGAATGATTCTGCGATTTGAGCTGGTGGAGGAGTTCGAACCTGGTCGACGGTGTCGGTTCCTGGGTTGAGTGGAACCATGTGCGAGAGCGAACCACCGACAATGATGTTGCGACCCTTTGGTGCTAACTCTCGTGCACGTAATGCGGCATCAACAGCAGTTTTGACGATTTCCTCAATCTTGTCTGCGTAACCTGCGGGGGTCAGCATCATTGAGTTTGCTGCGTAGGTATTTGCTGTAATCACATCGCTTCCCGCATGGATGTAATCAAGGTGAATCTGGGTAAGCAACTCAGCATTGCCAAGGGTTGCAGGGCCACACCATGCCTCAGGACTCATGGGGACACCGCGTCGCTCAAGTTCGGTACCTGTGCCTCCATCGAGAACAATGACTTCGCCAGCATCAAGTCGTTGTTTGAATTGAACGTATGACATGGTTTATGCCCTTCGAGTAGAGGATGCGATGATCCCGAGTGTAATGAACACCGATCCTGCAACGTATCGCTGGATGAAGGGAAGCGATTTGCCTCGCAGCAGCGTTGCACGAAGCGCGCTTGCCAAGAATGCATACATCCCATCGGTGCATAGGCCGATCGCTACAAACATCGATCCAAGAATGAGTGACTGCAGTGCGGCAGAACCCGATTTTTCATCAATGAATTGAGGAAGAAAGGAAAGGAAGAACAGAGCAACTTTTGGGTTGAATGTATTGACAATGATTCCTTGAGTGAAACTTTTTCTTTGGGACAGTGAGGCGGTCTGAGATTCCATCGCTTGTGGCTTTTTGATCACCGTTCTCACTCCGATAAACACCAGATAGCCAGCACCAATCCATTTCACGACTCCAAATGCAGTCGCTGATGCCGCAATCACCGCCGATAGTCCAACAGTTGCAGCAACAACGTGGACTAAGTTGCCAAGTTCAAGACCAGCAACGCCTGCGAGTGCAATGCTTCGGCCGTCAGAAATACTGCGGTTTATTACATACAACACGGCAGGACCAGGGATAACGAGAAGCGCCAATGAGGCAAGGGCAAAGGCAACGAGGGAGTCGAGCGATGGCACGCACCAAATCTATTGGCATTCTCCGACCCTGAATGGGGGTTGATTCGTTATTAGTCTGTGGTGATGAAAGTTTCTGTAGATATGGGTGCATGCCATGGGCATCAAATGTGTGCGATCGCGGCTCCGGAGGTATTTGGAAGCGATGAATTAGGTAACGCCAAAGTGTTAATCACTGGCGATCTACCTCCAGAACTCGAGGCAAAGGCGCGCCGTGCCGAGTCAAATTGTCCGGAGCGTGCAATAGTTATTAGTTGAGTGCGTTAATGAGTCACAGACAGTAAAGGTATGGGGAACCGAAATGACTGATACACGTAAACCAGTAGAGAACATGCTCACGGATTACGACATCTTTGAGCCGAGTTTTATTGCTAATCCGTATCCGGGTTACAGCGAGATTCGGGAGTCGGAGTGCCCGATCGCTCATACTGATCGGTACGAGGGTTCGTGGTTGCCAACTCGGTATGAAGATGTGGTTGCTATTGCGCAGGAGTACGAAGTGTTCACCTCGCGTGGAATCTTGGTTATGCCGCCGCCACCAGGACAGGCAGAAGGTGCGTACGGCGGTGTTGCAGCGCCACCAATTACTTCTGATCCACCAGACCACCATTGGCATCGTCGCCTCATCCTCCCTGTTTTCGCTCCGCAGGCGGTTGCAAAGTACGAGCAGAGCACTCGCGACTTGTGCAATGCACTGATTGATGAGTTCATCGACAAAGGAACCGCAGACGCAGCGGCTGATTATGCGCAACACATTCCTGTTCGAGTGATCTCGAACATGCTCGGAGTTCCACTCGACATGGAAGACACGTTCACGGGTTGGGTGCGCGGAGTGCTTGAAAACATGCACGATGTAGAGCTGCGAAAGCGCAGTCGCCTTGCCATCATTGAGTACTTCTTAGCTCAGGTAGAAGATCGCAAGAAGAACCCTCGTGAAAACGACTTGATTTCAGAGTTGATGAATACCGAAGTTGACGGAAAGAAAGTGCCCATTGAGTACGTGCTCGGTGTGTGCAACTTGATGTTGGTGGCAGGAATTGACACCACATGGTCGGCAATCGGTTCGGTGATGTGGCACATGGCCCAACATCCGGAGCACCGCAAGCAGCTGCGTGAAAATGACGATCTGTGGCCAACGGCGATTGAAGAGCTATTGCGCGTGTACGCCCCGGTAACGATGGCGCGCATTGTCGATCGCGACATTGAGTTTCAGGGTTGTCCGATGAAGGCAGGCGACAGAGTGCTGATGGCGTTTCCCGCAGCAAACCGAGACCCACGTCAATTTGAAAATCCTGATGAGGTCATTTTGGATCGTGAGCACAATCGCCACGTTGCATTTGGTTCTGGCATTCATCGATGCGCCGGTAGCAACCTTGCACGACTAGAAGTACGCGTTGCGTTGCAAACATGGCTTGCGCGAATTCCCGAATTCGAACTCGTTGATCCTGCAACAGTTACATGGGCTGGTGGACAAGTCCATGGCCCACGCAGTTGCATGGTGAAGTTTTAACTTACAGACTTTTCTTCGTGAACTACGTGGTGTCCTTCGACATCAATCTTTGGTAGCACGCGATTAATCCAGGCTGGTATCCACCAGTTGCGATCGCCAAGAAGTTCCATGGTTGCAGGTACCAACACCATGCGCACCAATGTGGCATCAAGGAATACTGCAAGTGCCAAACCTAAGCCAAACAGTTTCAGCTGACGATCGTGTCCAAGCACGAAAGCAGCGAATACGCAAACCATGATCAACGCAGCAGCGGTAATAACGCGGGCTGTCGCTGTGAGTCCATCTGCAACGGCTGAAGCATTGTCGCCAGTGCGGTCGTATTCCTCTTTAATGCGAGAAAGCAAGAACACTTCGTAGTCCATTGATAATCCGAACACGATGGCAAACAGCATCATCGGAGCCCAGCTTTCAATTGGACCAGCCTTATCCACTCCGATCAGGTTCATTCCCCAGCCCCATTGGAAAATGGCCACAACGACACCGTATGCGGCACCAATTGACAACAAGTTCATGATCACTGCTTTAAGTGGAACAAGCAAACTTCTAAACACGGCCATGAGCAACAAAAACGAAAGCGACAGAACGCCAATGAATAAGTACGGCATGCGGCTGCCAATTGATTCGGCGAAGTCGACTCCGGCTGCAGTAAAGCCACCAACTTTTGCATCAACACCGGTTTGCGGAATGACCGTTGATCTCAAATCATGAATCAATTGTTCGGTCTTGATGTCTTGGGGCGAAGTGGTGGGGTAGGCCATCACGAGTGACAGGCTTCCATCTTGTGAAGCTGGCATGCCTTGTGCGTACGCAATGCCGTCGGTGTTGTTGAGCGTGTCAACAAAACCTTGTAATGCTTCGGGTGATTGCGCTGTCTCACCTTGCACCGTGATGAAGAGTGGTCCATTGAACCCAGGCCCAAAGCCCGCTGCCAACATGTCGTAAGCGCGACGCACGGTGGTGGACTCGGGAGCGTTTCCGTTGTCGCCAAAACCCAAACGAATTGAGGCAAGCGGGGAAGCAAGAACGAGCAGAACTGCTGAAGCGCTGAGTGCTGCAGTCCATGGGCGACGTTGAATGAAACGACTCCAGCGATACCAGAATGTGAGCTCTTTTGCTTTTGGCGTGCGGTGTGGGATGTGGCGGCGCATGGGCTTAACAACAAAACTCACAGCAGTAATCACCAAGACTGCACCTACTCCCAAGAGTAAGTAGATCAGTTCTTCGTTGATCACCGCAAAGAGTGCTCCCACGATGAATGCACCAAGTGCAGCGATTGCCGACCATGTGGTGACACCAATTTTGTGTTTCACCATTGCAAGGAGCGATGGAAGCAGAGTCACCGATGCAAGCATCATTACAAGTACGCCAACAACGGCACCAATCGCTAAGCCACGAGCAAATGCAAGTCCCATTACGAAAAGGCCAAGAAGCGAAATGATCACGGTGATGCCCGCAAAAATCACAGCACGACCTGATGTGTCAACTGCATCAACAACTGCTTCTTCGACAGTAAGGCCCTCTGCAAGCCCTTCGCGGTATCGGGTGACGATAAATAATGCATAGTCAATTCCGACACCAAGTCCGATCATTGCAACAAGTGATGTCGTGAAGTCGGGCATGGGGACAATGTGGCTGAGGATGATTGCAAGAAACGAGCCAACTCCGAGCCCGAGGAGTGCAGTGCCGATAGGAAGGCCCATTGCAAGCACTGAACCAAAAGCAAGAACCAAAATGATCATTGCCGCAAGCAAGCCGTACGCCTCAGATGCTGGTAATTCAAATTCGGCAAAGATGTTGCCGCCGTACTCAATGGTTAGTCCGTCAATGGATACTTCATCGCCCAAATCTTGAATATCTTCGGAGAGCGTGAGTAGTTCGGTCTGCGAGCGCAACGACACATCAAGTGAAGCAAATCCTGTTGTTCCCGCCGGGTTGATTTGCCCAGCACTTGTTTCGGCGAATGGGGACGTGAGTGTGATTCCTGGAAGCGCGTCTACTTGATTAAAAAATGGGGTGAGGATTGCAACGACGTCGTCTGAATTAACTCCATTGACCGAAGAGAACACAATCTCACCTGAGAAGCCAGCTTTTTCTGGGCTGTTTGCCTCAAGCAGTTGTTGAACATCGTTTGCTTCGCTTTGTGGCAACTCGAATTGGGTGCTGAAGTTGCCACCCATTTGTCCCGCGAGGAGTCCGAGCACAGCGAGAAGGGGAATCCAGATTGCGAACACCATGATTCGGCGACGACGGACACTGAAACGAGCGAGTGCAACGAGCATGAGGGGGGTCTTTCTTGTGTGGGCTGAACTGATTAGCTATGCCATATTACGCCGGGTGGCCATTCACCAATTCCACCATCTTCAACAAGGAAACCCGTGAGATCTTTGTTGGTGTGGCGAGAGCGCCAGGTCAGCATCTCTTGAGCCAGAGGCAGAACTCGCGCTGGATCAGTGAAGGTGGTTCGCCATGTTGGGTCGGCTGCAAGATCGAATGCCAACCACGTACCATCACCGAATTGCACATATGCCTTGTCGGCATAACGGCGCACAGCAAGGTGCTGTTGCTCGAGGCGTTGGTCCCATGGCCAATTTCGTTCGCCCATACGGATGAAATAGTGGCGCCAGTCGTACTCATATGAAACCGCATCGCGCCATTTAGACGGTGGGTTTCCTGAGAGAAACAGGTTGAGTGGTAGGCCGTCACATTGTTTGGGCACAGGTTGTCCCAGCAGCTCTGCGATCGTTGGCACGATGTCAACATTTTCAGTAAATGCATCAACAGTTGTTCCGTGTTGCGCAGCGTGCTGTGGATCGCGAATCACACCAAGAATGTGGTAGCTCTGATTAAAAAAGCCAAGCTTTTCTTTGAGTCCATGGTCGCCAAGTTGTTCGCCATGATCAGCAGTGATGATGATGACGGTGTTTTCCCACATTCCAAGTTCAACGAGTTCATCCCAGACGCGTCCAAGTTGTTCGTCGACATCACCAATCATTCCGTAGTACTGCGCAATCATGTGACGAATTTCAGCTTCGTCTGTTGGAGCAGCAGCGTCGGGAATTTGTAACGCAAAATCATGAAATGGATGGCGATCATCGGATGGGGAGAGAGGCATGGGGACTTCATCAGGGTTGTAGGCGGTAGACCATTTGCCTGCGGCCGAATACGGAGGATGTGGTCGCAGATAACTGGCATGCGCAAACCATGGGCCGTCTTGCTCACGTAGCCATGTGATGAAGTGGTCGGTGAGAAACGCTGAAAGACCAAACTCGGCCGGACGTGATGGCTCACCAAGCAGCGCTTCACGAGCATTCATTGGAACATCAAAACCGTGTGCACGAAGGTGCTCAATCCACAATGTGTGTGGTTCGGGAATGAACAGTTTGCAATCAAAACCAGGAAGTACTTCTTCGTATGTGAAGAGCCGTGAGTCCTGTGGATCAGTTATCTCTCGAGGGTCCATCGCTTGGTCGGTGTAACCAAATAGCACGGGTGAATATCCGGCTCGTTTGGCGAGCAACGCAACGTTGTCAAAGCGTCGATCGAGCGGCGTTCCATTTGCAACGACACGATGATTCATTTGGTACATGCCCGTATACAAACTTGCTCGACCTGGGCTGCATGGTGCGCACTGGCTGTAGTGCTGCGTCAGTCGTACGCCCTGTTGCGCAAGACGATCAAGGTTCGGGGTTTTAACGAGTGGATGACCGGCAATAGATAAGCAATCAGCACGAAATTGATCCAAAGTTATGAGCAGAACGTTCGGCTTCATTACATGTGAAGCGTAGTGTGATTGCCATGAATCCCGCTGAGTACACCACGGTGATGGTGGATAGTGGAACCGGTGTGACATTGCGAACTGTGCGCTGGGGAAATCCCGCAGAAACTTCATTCGTCCCTTTGGTATTGATCCACGGGCTGGCGTCAAATGCCATGTTGTGGGAGGGAGCAGCGCGTGAACTAGCTGCTCTCGGTCATGCTGTGGTTGCAGTGGACTTGCGCGGACACGGCTTAAGTGAAAAACCTGACAATGGATACGACATGCAAACGGTAACGAATGACGTTGCTGGTGTGTTGCGCGTACTCGCATCTCAGGGCTACGAACGTCCTGTTGTTGCAGGTCAATCATGGGGTGGCAATGTTGTCGTTGAGCTCGCTCATCTTCACCCCGACCTCGTTCGTGGAGTCGTTGCGGTAGACGGTGGCTTCCTAGAACTGCAAGAACATTTCCCACAATGGGAACAATGTTCAGTTGCGCTGCGCCCACCAAATCTGTTGGGTACTCCTGTGGCTCGTATGCGCGGATATATGGAAGGTGCTCACCCTGATTGGCCACAGACCGGGATAGACGGTTCGATGGCCAACTTCGAACAATTGCCTGACGGAACCATTCGCCCATGGCTCACGTTGGAGCGTCACCTCATGGTGTTGCGTGGATTGTGGGAACACAAACCCACACACATTTATCGAGATATTACGGTGCCAGTGATGTTTGTTCCTGCGGAAGGCCCAGGCGGTGTGTTCTCAGATACCAAACGCCAGGCGGTTGAGCGCGCATTGCACAGTGTGTCCAAAGTTAGGGTTGAATGGTTTAGTCCTGCAGATCACGATTTGCATGCACAGCACCCCGTGCGTTTTGCACAAGTGGTGCATACAGCAACAACAGATGGGTTCTTTTCATGACGCTTCCACGCATGTTGGTCATTATGGGTTCGGGTGAAACTGCACCGACAATGGTGCCAACGCACCGCATGATTTCTCGGTTGTTGCCAAACCCGGCGCGAGCAACACTGCTGGATACGCCGTACGGATTCCAAGAGAATGCTCCCGAACTTGCCTCAAAGGCGGTTGAGTACTTCAACACCAGTATCAACATGAAGCTAGATGTTGCAGGACTTGCTCAGTTGATTGATGCAGATGCATTATCCGTTGAACGTGGCCTGCAGCTTGTTGCTGATGCTCATTATGTATTCGCGGGACCGGGTTCGCCGACTTATGCGTTGCGTCAATGGAGCGGAAGTCCACTCGCTGGTTTATTGGTGAAAAAGCTGCGCGATGGAGGAGTAGTCACATTTGCATCCGCAGCAGCACTCACGCTTGGCAAATTTACGCTTCCTGTATACGAAATTTATAAAGCAGGAGCAAGCCCGTATTGGCTAGATGGTCTGAATATCCTCAGCGAAATTGGTATCAATGCGGTGGTCATTCCGCATTACAACAATGCCGAAGGTGGCCATCACGACACTCGTTTTTGTTACATGGGTGAGCGTCGCCTTTCGGTGATGGAGACAGAGTTACCAGAGGAAGTCTTTGTGTTGGGCGTAGATGAACACACGGGACTCGTGCTCGATCTCGATGCCAACACGGCAACAGTTGTTGGCAAAGGTGTGGTGAGCATTCGCTTGCGCGGTTCGACGACCGAGATAGCGAGTGGCGAAGTATTCGCCATTGATCGCTTGCGAGATCCGTGGTCAGGCGCGTCAGCGTCGACATCAGTGGCAACGCCACCACCGGCCAAAGCAGCAGAACAGGTTGTCGACAGCAATTTGCGGCAAGCAACTGATCGATTGAATGAAGCGTTTCAGACCGCAATTGATAACGCGGATGCAGACGCAGCAGCACGTGCAGCACTTGAGCTAGATGATGCAATTACTGGATGGTCGGCAGACACGTTGCAAGGTGATGATGTTGACTATGCGCGTGGCGTGCTGCGCAGCATGGTGACACGCCTTGCAGGTGCGGCTACCGGTGGGTTACGTGACCCGCGCGAAGTAGTTGGGCCATTTGTACAGATACTGCTCGACCTTCGCGCACAGGTGCGTTCTGACAAACGCTTCGATTTGTCTGACATGATTCGCGATCGTTTCGCCGAAATCAACGTTGAGGTTCGCGACACCCCACAAGGCGTTGAATGGGGCTTCCGCCAACAGGATTAGATCGAAGTGGTGGTGAGGTCGTCGCCAAGCACGATTTCACCATCGAAATACTTCGCAGCAAACGCGCGCCACTCATCTTCTTGACCGGGCTGCATTGAAGGAACGTAGTGCGTAAGAATCAGCTTCTTCACGCCAGCCTTTGTTGCTGTTTGTGCGGCCTGCTC
>JAURJB010000042.1 GCA_030832455.1 Acidimicrobiales bacterium | reverse complement strand
GCAGCAGCTTTTGCCAATTCAAATGTGCGGTCTTGCGCATTATGCAGTTTCAAGCGATGGCGATTGCAGCCAAATGTATTGGTGAGAATGATGTCGGATCCTGCATCAACAAACTGCTGGTACAATGACTCCACACGATCTGGGTGGTCGGTAATCCAAAATTCTGGCGGCTCGCCCGAGGTGAGCCCCATGGCGAAGTAATTGGTACCCGTAGCACCATCTGCCAACAACACGTTTCCTGTGAGCAGTAGCTGCTCCAGCGATGATTGCATTGAACGAGACTAACCCATCACGTTTCCGGCGGTGTCCGCCTGAGTGCGTAATCGTGAGAACGCCGAGAGGTTGATCGGCATGCCGGTGAACTCGCCCATCACCTCTATTGGAGTCACGTCATGGTCGATGCCCTTTTCCTGAGCTTCGATCAGTGTGCGCATGAACTTACCAACGAGTGGTGCGTTCTTGAACTGGTTACCACTTGTGCCACAAGCCATGAAGAACCCTGGAAGGCTGGACTTGTCGTACAACGGAATCCAGTCGTCAGTTACGTCATACAACGCACCGATACCAAGCAACTTGTGCGGGATGCCGAAGTCTGGCAAACGACGAGCCAACCGCAACATCACGCGCTCAAAAAACTCCACCGACACCGAATCGTTCCAATTATCTGCGTCATCCAAAAAGTGCAGCGGATCACATGCAGGTTCTGTTGTACCAACGTTGAGCAAGTCACCCATGTGCGGGCGGAAATACTGACCAAGGTCGAGGTCTGCCACAACCGGCGCATTGTCTTCCAAGCGGAAGCCCTTAGGTGCTGGCGGTGAAAATACTTCCTGACGCAATGGGCGGTGATGCACCTTCATCTCGTCATACACACCAGCCATGCGGTTGATTGCCGCCGCGTGTGGACCAGCAGCATTGATGACGATTGGAGCCTCGAAGCGCTCGCCTGTCTTCAGCACTACACCACTGACTACATCGCCATCACGGGTAATTTCACTGACCTCTTTATGGAACAAGAACTCGGCGCCGTGTTGCTTAGCAGCATGAGCCAAGTTGTGCGCAGCCAACATTGGGTCGTCCATGAATCCGCTCAATGGGTCGAACAACGCTGACAACTGGTCATACGGATCATCAGCAAATGCTGGATCTTCAATGGCCTTTGGTGGGTAAAACTTGCCCGTTTCAAACGCCGGCCAACGCTTTTTCACTTCTTCTGGCGATAATACTTCGTACGGAATGCCAAACTCGTCCCACAATTCGCGTTGACGAAGACCGTCGTAACCCTCGGTGAGGAACACCAAGTAACCCGTTTGCACATACTTGGCCATTCCGTCTGGATCTTCAATTCCTACGAATTGATTCCAGTTAAACCAATGCTGCGCGTTTTCCCATGCCATCAAAATGGTGTTGAAATTGGAATAGGTAAAGCGAATGATTGCCGACGATGCGCTGGTCGAGCCTGCGCCTGCGGCACCACCCTTGTCGATAACGACAACTTTGCGGCCATGACGTGAAAGCTCGAGCGCAATTGATGCACCCATCACACCGCCACCGATGATGACTACATCAGTTTTCGTTGTGCTCATACCTGCTGCTCCAGAATTGCGTTTGCCCACTGCTTTGTATCGGCAGTGCTATTGAACGTAAACGAGTGAATACCAGAAACATTGAGTTCATCTGCCTTCACCGCAATGTCGTTGAGCAACTTAGTTGGGTCGTACCCACCAGGTGCGAACATGAGCGTAAGTGAAGCTTTGTTCTTCTTGAGGTAACGCAACGACTGGCCAACACCAGTGCGTACACCCACAGACATCAAACGCGTGCGGTCAACAACACCAGGAATACCGAGGTTGATTGGCGTGGTGAAACCTGCTGCACGCAAGTCCTTCAACCAGCTCAAGATAAGTGGCGCGTCGAAGCACATTTGCGTTGAAGCAAGGCCCTTCACGCCAAAGCTCTTCAACAATGCTTCTTTTTCGATTACTGCATTGTGCAGATCGCCCTTGCTGATCGTTGCATGACCATCTGGGTACGCACCGAAGCCAATGGTGTCAACATCAGGCTTGGCTTCAAGAAAGTCCTTCATGAACGGAAGTGCATATTGGTAATGGGGTGGTACTTCGGCATCGCCGCCGATGATGAACACTTCTTTGATGCCCTTTTCGCGCACCCACGCGGCCAACTTTGCTGCATGCTCTGGGCCTTCAACCAAACGTGCCGCGAAGTGTGGCACTACGTTGTGGCCCTTTTCGAGTAGTTGTTCGCAGAGCTGTTGTGTTGTGGCAATGCCCTTTGCTGGCGAACAGGTTACCGACACTGCGGCGCCCTTCGGAAGGTCTGCAATTGCTTGGTCAAGTGACTTCAACGGCACGAGTTCGTATCGCATGTTGCGCACGAGTCGCTGTGCTGCAGGTGTGGTTTTCCCGCCACGCTTGCCTTTGCCGAGAAGTGTCGAAATGATGCTCATTGTGGCTCCGTACTGTGATTCTTGTTATGAGGGTTGAGACTCAGCCAAACGAATCGGGCAGAACAGCCTTGCGCTTGGCAATGTACTCCTGCAACTCGGCGTCGATGGCGTCGTCTAATGCTGGTGCTTGATACGAGGCAAGGCGTTCTTTCCACAGGGTGTTTGCGCGCTGCGAGGCGTCCAAGCTGCCGTCGTCTACCCACTGCTCATAACTGTTGTTGTCGGCAGTGTCTGAACGATAAAACGCCGTT
This sequence comes from Acidimicrobiales bacterium, assembly GCA_030832455.1. Classification (GTDB taxonomy): domain Bacteria; phylum Actinomycetota; class Acidimicrobiia; order Acidimicrobiales; family Ilumatobacteraceae; genus UBA3006. The sequence goes on along the minus strand of JAURJB010000042.1, from coordinate 7,535 downwards.
TCGAAGTTAGCCAACGTATGGGCTGTACCCAAGAAGTGATTGCCTGGTTCGTTTTCGCGCATTGCGCTCATTGCCTGGCCATTCTCCGTGATGTCGAGACCCTTGCCAAATGTCATCATCATTCCGAGTTGGTCGCAGTCAAGAACAAACTTCTCGTACCCAATTGCAAGACCGCCTTCCAACCAACCAGCAGAGTGCAATACGAAGTTTGTACCTGCCATGATCGTTGGAATCAAGGTTGATGCACTTTCATATGCTGCCTGAGCATCAGGAAGCTTCGATGCACACAGCGAACCGCCCGAACGGAAAGGAACACCAAGTCGACGCGCAAGTGCAGCAACGGTGTACAACACCATGGCTGGCTCTGGAGTTCCAAACGTTGGAGCGCCAGTGAGCATGGACATTGAACTGGCAAAGGATCCGAAAATTACCGGAGCGCCTGGGCGCACGAGCTGACAAAATGCCATACCAACGAGTGACTCGGCAAGAGTTTGCGAGATAACACCTGCAGATGTTGACGGCGCCATAGCTCCAGCCAAGATGAACGGCGTGATGATGCACGCCTGATTGTTCAGTGCATACACCTCTGCAGACTCCAACATGGTTGCATCCCACACCAACGGTGACGATGCGTTAATCAAACTGGTCATGACGGTGCGATCTTGCAAGTCGCCGCCAAAAGCGATGCGCGCCATGTTCACACTGTCTTGAGCACGCTCACCCGCAGTAACTGAACCCATGAAACCTTTGTCGCTGTACTTGATGTGTGCATACACCATGTCGAGATGTCGCTTGCTAACAGGAATGTCAACTGGTTCACACACGGTTCCACCAGAGTGGTGAATGTAAGGCGACATGTACGCAAGCTTCACGAAGTTCTGGAAGTCGGCGATAGTTGCATAGCGGCGTCCACTGTCTAAGTCGTGCACGAACGGCGAACCGTAGTTAGGAGCAAACACCGTTGCATCGCCACCTATCTGCACATTGTTTAGCGGGTTACGTGCATGTTGGGTGTACACGCGTGGCGCACTTGCCTGAATGATGCTTCGGCACATGCCGCGCGGAAAGCGCACGCGGGTTCCGTCAACGATTGCTCCCGCGTTCTTAAACCGCTCAATCGCACTTGGGTAGTCACGGATCTCGACGCCAATCTCTTCCAAGATGGTGTCGGCGTTGTCTTCGAGAATTTGCAAACCTTCTTCAGAAACCAACTCGTAAGGCTTGATCAATCGCGTGAGATACGCCTCGCGCTGGGCGTTTGACGTCTTGCGCGAAGATTGGCGAGCCGCGCGGCCGCCTCCCTTTCGGTGATGAACTTCTTCGGTCATATTCTCCCCTAATTCCTTACTTATTCTTGCAGAACCATTTATGCACGGCGACGCCTGCGCTGACCACCACCAGCGCTATCACCCGAACTTTCGATTCGTGGTGGCAACGTGACCAGTGTCGACAGGTTTGGCGTTGGCGCATATGCGTGCGGAAACGCCATTGCTGCCACAAAGAGGTCTTGGAATCGTGGCTCTGTTGCCGTTTCGATCTTGGTCACATGCGTAACAGTGAGTTCCATTTCGCGCCGTTGCGCTCGGGACAGTAATGCTTTTGCCGCACCGGTTCCTGCTGAGTTTCCAACCGACCGCACTCCAGGCAGTGGGCAATCAGGTACCAGACCAAGCACCATCGCATACGTTGGGTCGATGTGCGCACCGAACGCTCCAGCAAGTCGAATATCGTGCACCTCTGGTGAACCCGCGTGTTCAACCAGCAAATCGATACCCGCACGAAGCGCAGCCTTTGCCAATTGAATGGCGCGAATGTCGTTCTGTGTGATGAACAATTTTGTGTCGCCATTTTCATACAGCAAGTACGAGAACGTGCGCTCGTCTGCAACCACGCGCGGTGTTTTCTCAACAAGTGAACCTTGGATCACACCATCTTGCGAAATGATTCCTGCCAAGTACATCTCGGCAATGACTTCGATGATTCCCGAGCCACACACGCCAGTCACCGGAGTGTCCTGCACTGCTTCGGAAAAGCCAGGCTCATCCGACCACATATCAATTCCAATTGCACGGAACCGAGGTTCGAGCGTCACCGGGTCGATGCGAACTTTTTCAATTGCACCTGCTGTTGCGCGTTGACCACAACTCAATTGTGCACCTTCAAATGCAGGACCGGTCGGCGACGATGCTGCAAATTGACGAGTGGTGTCGCCAAGCACGATTTCAGCATTAGTTCCAACATCAATCAGCAACTGCATACTTGAGCCACGATGCGGACCTTCGGAGAGTATTGCTGCAGCCGTGTCTGCACCAACGTGACCCGCAATGCACGGACCAACATAGAACGACGCATTTGGAAAGTGAATATCTAATTCTTCTGCGGCACCATAAGTTGCCTCGCTTGTTGCCAACACAAACGGTGCTGCACCAAGTGGCGTTGGGTCAATGCCCAACAAAATGTGGTGCATGATTGGGTTTCCCACCATCACTACTTCAAGAATTTTGTCTGGCGTAATTGACGCCTTGTCGGCTAGCTCGTGAACAAGATCATCAATTGCGCTGCGAATCACTGTGGTGAGTTCTTTCTCGCCGCCCTTATTCATCATCACGTAAGACACACGACTCATGAGGTCTTCGCCGAAGCGGATCTGTGGGTTCATTACTCCACTGCTACTCATCACTTCGCCTGTGGTGAGGTCGATGAGGTGACCTGCGACTGTTGTCGAACCGATATCAATGGCGATACCAAAGATTGTTTCAACAAACCCTGGCCAAGCAGCCACGATGTTGCCAGCCACTCCATCATCTTCAGAGCGCTTAATCGCAACGGTCGCGCCGCCGTCACCTTTGTCAATCGCACGATTAACCTGGGATAGTGCGGTAATGCTGATAGTCGGACGCGCAATGTTGTGTTGCTGCGCGATGGCATCACGGATGATCTGTGATGCAGTGACGTCATCACCAAGTTCTGACGGTGCAACGGCCACGTAATACAAACTGAACGTTGGGTCAACAACGATGACGCCCAAGTCCAAGTTTTTACGAACAATCTGACGGTGCACTTGGCTCATTGCAGGCACGTCAATGACCATGTCGCCACACACTTTGGCCATGCAACCAAGGCGGTTTCCTTCTACAAGCGCGCGTTTTCCCTTGTAGTTGATCTCGCCTTCAGAGCGCTCGCTCAATGAAGACTCAACAGCGTCAATGCCCCACTTTGAAAATGAACCAAAACTTGGAGTTATTTGACAGCGACCGCAAATTCCCCTTCCGCCGCACACCGAATCGATATCGGCGCCGAGCTTGCGCGCGGCGTCGAGCACCGTAGTGCCATTCTCTACTACTCCATCAAGACCCGATGGTGTAAAGACAATGCGATGCGAATTGGATGTGGTCATGGGTTGCTATTGCGCCGTACGGCGGCGGCGGCCTTCACGATCGCCACGTCCACCTGTTGGAGCATTCGGATCGCGATTCGCCTTAATCCATGCTGCACAGTCTTGATCGTTGCCGGTCAATACGTCTGCGGCCATAATTGCTGCCTTCACTTCTGGGTGAAGGGGGCTCATGATTGCCGATGTCATTCCAGAAGCCATCGCCATGCTGAGGAACGTTCCTGTGATTTGGTTACGTGCAGGCAAACCGAAGCTGACATTTGAAGCGCCGCATGTGGTGTTTACCTTGAGTTCTTCGCGCAAACGACGGATCAATGTAAATGCCTGCTGACCAGCTTGACCTAGTGCGCCGATTGGCATGACCAAAGGGTCAACCACAACGTCGCTGTAGTGAATGCCGTGATCTGCAGCACGCTCAACAATTTTCTTAGCAACGGCAAAACGAACGTTTGGATCCATGCTGATTCCAGTTTCGTCGTTAGAGATAGCAACTACTGCTGCGCCGTACTTCTTTACCAATGGCAACACTCGCTCCAGGGATTCGTCTTCTCCTGTTACTGAGTTGACCAACGCTTTGCCCTGATACACCGAAAGTCCGCGCTCAAGCGCGTCGATGATTGACGAGTCGATGGAAAGTGGAACATCGGTAATTGCCTGCACCAACTGAATGGCGCGTGCAAGCAATGCAGGTTCGTCTGCAAGTGGAATACCGGCATTGACATCAAGCATCTGTGCTCCTGCTGCAACCTGAGCGATCGCATCAGCCTCCACACGGCTGAAGTCTCCGTTCTTCATTTCTTCGGCAAGCATCTTGCGACCCGTTGGGTTAATGCGCTCGCCAATCATCACGAATGGACGATCAAAACCAATCACCACTTCTCTTGTTGGCGAGGAAAGGATGGTGTGTGTCATGTCAATTATTCCGTTTCTTTATTAAGTGTGAGCATTACTGTGCTTCTTCTTCGTCGTCTTCTAGCTCTTCGAGAGCTGCAAGATCTTTGGCGGCAACAGTCAGTTGCTCGACATCTTTTTCGAATCCCCCTGCATAGGCCAACACTCCAAGTCGCTGACGAGTCCACTCTTCTTCAAGTTTGTCGGCAACAGATTGCGCAGCAAGTGCCATATCGCCTTCAAGCGGAAGGGTTTCTCTGCTCCACTGGGCCACATCTTCTTCAGCGGTGTAGATATTGGCCTTTCGCTTCGCACGATCGATTGCACGCTGAAACTTGGCGCTGAGCACCACTTGATAACGCTCGCGACCCATTTGTGCATTTACCTGCGCCGGAATATCGCGCCACTTAATCACAATTACCGAATTTCCACCACGAGCCATTAATTGATACTCACATTTCGTTTAGCGACAGATTGAAACTGTACGGGAATTGATGATGACAAACCTTGCACACCAACATGGCAATGCTCGAAGTTGAGCCCCAACAATTCTGCTGCTTCTTTTGCCTGATCAATTAGTGCAACATCGTCTTTTTGCGAGAAGTACATCAACTGTGTGTAATTGCCAAAGTACGTATCGCGAAGTTGTGGGTGCTTGTCCAGCCCTAAGCCTTCCCATACAAGAGCCCTGAAGTGCTTGGTTAAAAAGTCTGTGAGATAAAACGTGCCGGGCTGTGCATCTTGCACTTTGTTAAACAAGACAGAGCCTGCAAAGAACTCGTAGCAATGAGCACCTGCGATCCGCTCAACGCCGGGAAACTCATCAAGCAACACATCAATCATTCCGCCCGTGCCGCAGTCTGCATAACCAACAAACGTTGTTCGGCTGCCTCGTGCATCTAAATGTTCGCGCAATGCGGGAACGATTCCATCTGGACGATTATGCAAATTCGCTGGAAGGTAACGCACTTCTACTGCATCGGATAGACCATTGCGACTCAGCACTTCGCGCAACTCGCTCACGAGTGCACCACACGCAATAATCAGTGGACGTTCGCCCGCCGACATGTGCGCATTACCCGCAGTGGATCAGGCGACCGACGGGCCAGGAGGCTCGGCGGTACGCACTCGACGTGCATTGACCAAAGTCTTTGCGGTCTCGGAAGCAACTGCAGCATCGCGACAGTATGCGTCTGCGCCCACGGCAGCACCAAACTCTTCGTTCAGTGGCGCACCACCAACCAAGATGATGTACTTGTCACGAATGCCACGCTCTTTCATCGTGTCAACAACAACCTTCATATATGGCATGGTTGTGGTGAGCAATGCCGACATTCCAAGAATGTCTGGCTGATGCTCTTCAAGAGCAGCGATGAACTTGTCGGCATCGGTATTAATACCAAGGTCAATTACTTCGAAACCTGCACCTTCCATCATCATGGCTACCAAGTTCTTACCAATGTCGTGAATGTCACCCTTAACGGTTCCTACAACAACTTTGCCAATTGACTCTGCACCAGTTTCTGCAAGTAGTGGGCGCAAGATATTCATTCCTGCTTTCATGGCGTTTGCAGCAAGAAGCACTTCTGGGACGAACAAAATTCCATCACGGAAGTCAACTCCTACGATGCGCATTCCTTCTACAAGTGCTTCCTGCAACACTTTGTCTGGCCCCCAACCGCGATCCAACAAAATAGTGGTGCCTTCAACAATCTCGTCGCCAAGACCGTCGTACAAATCGTCGTGCATCTGTGCCACAAGATCTTCGTTAGAAAGACCAGCAAGATCAATGTCGTCAAAATCGCTCACGTGTGTTCCCTTTGTTGAGTGGTGCCGAGATATATCACGGCGCGGAAAAGGTTATCAGGACAGCCTTACGGCTACCTAGTTATCTGCTCCATTTAGCGGTGACGATAAAAATCGACCACTTCAGGAGCCAACGGAGTCTTCCCCAAGATGATGTCCGCAGCCTTTTCAGCAAGCATCATGACCGGGGCGTAAATATTGCCATTGGTTACATACGGCATGACCGATGCATCCACTACTCGGAGTCCTTGCATTCCCCTTACCCGCATGGTGGATGGATCGATTACCGACATCTCGTCCACGCCCATTCGACATGTGCATGACGGGTGGTAGGCGGTTTCCCCGTCCTTGCGTACCCAGTCCAACACTTCAGCGTCAGTTGTAACCGTAGGACCCGGTGAAATCTCGCCACCGCTAAATGGTGCGAATGCTGGTTGATTCAAAATCTTGCGAGCTGCCGATATGGCCTCTACCCATTCCTGCTTGTCTTCTTGCGTTGACAGGTAATTGAACGTAAACGCCGGCTTGTCACGAACATCGCCCGACGTCACTTTCAGACTGCCTCGCGAGTTCGAATACATCGGTCCAATATGCACTTGGTACCCATGACCACCTGCAGGTGCTGTTCCGTCGTAGCGCACTGCAATTGGCAAAAAGTGAAACATCAGGTTTGGGTACTTCACCGTGTCGTTGCTACGAATAAAGCCGCCAGCCTCAAAGTGATTTGATGCACCTGGCCCCTTGCGGAACAACCAGGCAAATCCAATAAACGGTCGCCGCCAGAATTTCATCATCGGGTTCAATGACACCGGTTGCGTAGAAGAGTGCTGCACATACACCTCGAGGTGGTCCTGCAAATTCTCGCCTACTCCGGGCAAGTGATGCACCGGTGTGATGCCAGCCTTTTGCAACTCTTCGCTATTGCCAATACCGGAAACCTGCAACAACTGCGGAGAGTTAAACGCGCCTCCACACAGAATCACTTCCTTGGCGTGCACTGTGCGCTTGCGTCCAAACGGCAACTCGTATTCCACACCAGTTGCCGTTTTGCCGTCGGTCAACACTTTCGTAACCATTGCACGACACTGCACAGTGAGGTTCTTACGACGCTTCACCGGGTGCAGGTACGCGCGTGCTGCGCTGTAACGACGTCCGCGCTTTACGTTGCGATCAAATGCCGCAAACCCTTCCTGTTGATAACCATTCACGTCTTGAGTAAGTGGGTGTCCTGCTTCCTGCACCGCCTTGAAGAAGGCGCCGAACAACGGGTTCTTCACAGGACCACGTTCCATGTGTAACGGGCCACTCTTGCCGCGGAACTTGTCGGACGACTCAGCGGCAATACATGACTCCATTTTTTTGAAATACGGCAGGCAATGGGCGTAATCCCATTCGCTCATTCCAGGGTCAGCACCCCATCGCTCATAATCAAGCGGATTACCCC
>JAURJB010000041.1 GCA_030832455.1 Acidimicrobiales bacterium | reverse complement strand
AACCTCCGTACTACCGCCCGCCACACGACAGCGTTGAATACCAATACATGATGGAACGTCGCCGCACGCTTGGCGGATCGGTACCGCGTCGCTCCACAACAATCCGCAAACAACTACATCTTCCCGATCCGCAGGCATTTGCTGAGTTCGATGGTGGAAGCGGTCAGCAAGCAGTGAGCACCACTATGGGGTTCACTCGATTGCTTCGTAATCTCGCTCGAGATAAAGAGTTTGGTTCACGAGTTGTTCCGATCATCCCGGACGAAGGCCGCACGTTTGGAATGGACTCGTTGTTTCCCGAGCTAAAGATCTATGCGTCGCAGGGCCAAAAGTACGAGCCTGTCGACCACAAATTGCTCCTTAGTTACACCGAGTCGTCGTCGGGTCAAATTCTTGAAGAAGGAATTACCGAGGCGGGAAGCATGGCCAGTTTCATTGCGGCTGGCACAAGTTATGCCACCCGTGGTGTGCCAATGGTGCCGTTCTACACCTTCTATTCAATGTTTGGTTTTCAACGCGTTGGCGACCTTATTTGGCAGGCAGCCGACTCACGCACACGAGGCTTCTTGCTCGGTGCGACTGCCGGACGCACCACGTTGCTTGGCGAAGGCTTGCAGCATCAAGACGGTCACAGTTTGGTGCTTGCCAGCGCCATTCCGTTTTGCCATGTATATGACCCTTCGTTTGCCTACGAAGTTGCCGCAATTATTAAAAACGGCATCAATCGCATGTACGGCGAAACACCCGAAGACATTTTCTATTACCTCACGCTGTACAACGAGAACTACCCAATGCCTGCTCGGCCAGATAGTCCCACCATCGAACAAGACATTATGAATGGTTTGTACAAGTGGCAAGATGCCCCACAACACACACATCACGCAACGATCTTGTTCTCAGGCTCTGCCCACAGTGCTGCACGTCTTGCTGTAACCGAGCTTGCGAATAACTATGACGTTGGTGCCGAACTGTGGTCTGCCACCTCATACAAGTCGTTACGTGAGGAGGCTGTCGAGACTGAGCGTTGGAATCGATTGCACCCAACACAGCCGCAACGTGCACCTCGGGTTACCCAATTACTCGACCAGTCACAAGGTCCTATTGTTGCCGTCTCCGACTTTGTTCGAGCAGTCCCCGAACAAATCATCCGCTATGTGGGCAACCGATCATTCACCCCACTCGGAACCGACGGAATGGGACGAAGCGATACCAGAGAGGCACTACGCGCGCACTTTGAAGTCGACATGCCGCACATCGTTGTCACAGTGCTCAACGACTTGGCGGCAACAGGAGCGATAGACAAGTCAGTTGTTGCCGATGCAATTACTCGTTATGGAATTGATGCTGAGTCTCTCGGATCCCTCTTCGCATAAGCGATACTTGTTGCATGGCAACTAGCTCCACCACCCCTCGCCCTCTCTACATCACCGGCAAACCCGACGCCGACAAACTGCTTCATACCAATGGTCTTGCTCTCATGATCGGCATGTTGCTTGACCAGCAGGTTCCAATGGAATGGGCATTCACTGGCGCTTACACCATCAAGCAACGGCTCGGACATTGTGATGCGAAAAAGATTGCGGCAATGGATGCAGATGAGTTCGTCACGATCTGCTGCACAAAACCTGCGATCCACCGGTTTCCCGCAAGCATGGCCAAACGCATCTACGACATGTCAGCAATCATCGCTGCCGAATACAAAGGCAAGGCAGAGAACATTTGGAAAGATGTTGCTGATGCCGAAGAGCTGCGCAAGAGGTTACGCAAATTGCCCGGGTACGGCGAAGAAAAAACCGAAATATTTATTGCGCTTCTTGGCAAGCGATTTGGCATTCGACCAAAAGGCTGGAAAGAAAAAGCAGGAGAGTTCAGCGATGGGCAACCGCGATCGGTTGCAGATATCTATTCGGCTGCAAGCCTGCTGAAGGTTCGCGCATATAAGCAAATGCAACGAGCACAAGATCTAGACAAGAAAGATCGCCCTAAGCACTAAGCATTTAGTCGTTAGGGTTAATGCATGGCAGTTTTAGTAACGGGTGGCGCTGGGTATATCGGTTCGCACACCGTTGCCCTACTCACTCAACAACAGCGAGACGTTGTTGTCCTTGATTCACTTGAACTCGGGACGAAGAGTCGCATCGGCACGGTGCCCTTCTTCCAAGGAAACATCTCCGACGAGCGCCTCATTGAAAAGATCTGCAAGAAGCACGACATCACCGAAGTAATTCACTTCGCCGCCTACAAGGCCGTTGGCGAATCGATGGAACAACCACTGAGGTATTACAACAACAACGTTGGGGGCACCATCGATTTAGTGCGCGCACTGCTTGCCAACGGCGTAGAGCGCATGGTGTTTTCATCGAGCGCAGCCGTATACGGAAACCCTGCATCCGTCCCCGTCACAGAAGATTCACCGCTACTTCCCGAGAGCGTCTATGCCGAAACCAAAGCAGTGATGGAACGATTCTTGGTAAGTTGCGATGCAATTGGAATGCGCTCTGTCAGCCTTCGTTACTTCAATGCCGCTGGCGCAAGCGCAGATTCCTCAATCGGCGAAGACTGGACGATGTCACAAAACCTTGTGCCTCTTGTGATGAAGGCCATCCTTGGTTTCAGTGGACCGCTCAATGTGTTTGGTAACGACTACCCCACTCCAGATGGAACATGCATCCGCGATTACATCCATGTTGAAGATCTTGCAGATGCACACATCAAAGCACTCGACTACCTCGAGCAAGGTGGTGCAAGTCTTGCCTGCAATGTGGGAACTGGACGAGGCACTTCAGTACTTGAGGTAATCAATATTGCAGAACAAGTTAGTGGGCGAAAAGTTCCTCACGTCGTGACTAGTCGCCGTGCAGGAGACCCAACTTCGGTGTATGCCGACCCAACGCTGGTACGAGCACTACTTGGATGGAAAGCAAACCGCGACTTACGCGACATCATCACGAGTGCATGGAACTGGCACAGCAAAATCGAAAACGTTTAGCGGTTACATTGCCGCCAGAGTGCGCTGACGATCTAGCCAACCGAGCAGCACGGCCATTGCCCGTGGATCATGACGCAACCGATGCCCTGCACCAGGAATAATCTGCAACTCTGCGCCACCATGTGCCTGAGCAAGTACTCGCGAGTCTGCGGTAGGCACTACGTCATCATCTTGACCATGCATCAAAAACAGCGGCCGTGGCGCAAACCGTCGTGCGGCATCTGATGGGCGGAATCGGCGTAGTTCTCGACCCCACTCTTCGATAGACGGTGGGAAATTTGGTCGACGAATCGTTCCAATTTCACGAGAGTGCTCGAGGAATCGTCGTGGTTGTTCTGCCCAGTCATCAAAATCTGCCCGCGCACCCAACAACGCACATCCGTTGACACGCGGGTCATCTGCTGCGACGCATAACGCGAGAGATCCTCCCGTGTTGTTGCCAATCAACCAAATACCGCTCGGCGAGGTTTCTGCCACAACATGGGTGATGGCTGCACGAATGTCGTCAATCCAGCCCTGCATCGAAAAATCACCTTCGCTCGATGCGCATCCACGAAATGTAAACGTCATTGCTGTCCAGCCAAGTTCGTTTGCAACCCGATCACACAACTCGGGAAATGTGCCAGCCGAATGACGCGCATCAATACCACCGCTGGGATATCCATGACACAACACCATCGCTGGCAACGCACCTGACTTGCCTGTCGGCTGTGCGAGATATCGCGGCAGATTGAGTCCGCCCGAGAGGAACGAACCGTTCATTGCAGAAGCGCTGTCTGCGGCGCCCACGATCTAAGCGCGCGGCTTGAGATGACGGCGAGTTACACCGGGCTTTGCCAACGTGTAACCACGGTTGCGGGCCTCGGCCAGAGTGTCAGGACCAAAGCTCAGGCCAACGCCACTTTCAGAGATTTCATTGACAATCTCTTCATCGGTCCATTCATCAAGGTCGTACACCAATTGGGTGCGCTTATCGCCAAGGAATCGTGTGTGCTCGAACCGACTAGGACGTTTCATACCCGATAAATCTAGTCTGAGATCATGGCACTCTCCCAGCACACCACCCGTTCCGCATCCGCAGTGGATTTCTACTTCGATCCAATGTGCCCATGGGCCCACCAGACTTCGCTGTGGGTACGCAATGTTCGCGCCCTCAACGGCATCACGATCAATTGGAAGTTTTTTAGCCTTGAAGAAACCAACCGTGTTGAAGGAAAGAAGCATCCTTGGGAGCGCCAGATTTCGTTCGGTTGGACTCCGATGCGCATCGGTGCATGGTTGCGTCGAATCGATATGGATCTATGCGACAAGTGGTACGAAGCAATCGGTAATGCGTTGCACATTGACGGCAGGCGTCCCTACGAAGAGGAAACCGCTCGCCAACTACTTGCTGCAATCGGAGCACCCGCTTCTGCATGGGAAGATGCGTTAGCCGATCGCACAACACACGACGACGTGCGTGCAGATCACGAATTTGCTGTGAATGAGCTTGGAGGATTCGGCGTGCCGATTCTCAAATTCGCAACAGGTCGTGCCGTGTTTGGACCCGTAGTTGTTCCTGCGCCTGAAGGCGACCAAGCACTTGAACTGTGGAACATGACCATCACATATGCCCACTTCCCTGGCCTTTATGAAATCAAGACACCCAAAACTCAGGCAGACCTTGCCCACATTGGCAACGTGTTCAACCCGTATCTGCGGGCACGCGAATGGAAGACTGTTCAAAACCCGGCATTGTGAGGTGACATGAGTATCGAACAGAAAGTATCCCTAACGGTTGAGGCGCTCAACGCCATCACCACGTTGTGCGAACCACTCACCGAAAATCAGTGGAAACAACCAACTGACTGCCCTGGTTGGTCTGTTCAAGACAACATTTCACATCTTGTCGGCATTGAGCGCATGTTGTTGGGCAAAGATGCAACAACACACAAAGCCCCAAAGTTTGACTACATCAAAAACCCAATTGGCGAACACAACGAACACGAGATTGATGCGCGACGCTCGTTACCCGGAAGCGAAGTGTTTGCCGAGTGGAAATCTGTGGTGGCCGAGCGAACCAATCAACTTCTCACGGCCGATGACGACTACTTTGCCAAGCCGATGATGATGCCAACAGGACCAGGAACCCTTGGCGAATTTCTTGACATACGCATCCTTGATATCTGGATTCATGACCAAGACATCAGGCGTGCGCTCAGCCTTGACGGTAATCATGGTGGACCGTGCGCCGAACACACCATTGATCGACTGATCCGCACACTGCCAATCGTTGTCGGAAAACGCGCCGCAACCCCCGAAGGAAACTCCGTTGCAATCCGAATCACCGGCGATGTTCAGCGAGATGTCTTCATCACTGTTGTTGATGGACGAGCCAAAATTGTTGAGGCCACCCCTGCAACGATGGTTTGTGAGATCACAATGGCAAGCACGGTATTCACTGCTCTTGCCACTGGCAGAAAAACAGACGCCGAAACAGTCTGGACAAGTTCTGGCGATGCCAAACTTGCGCAACGCATTGCTTCGCAACTGAACATGATGATCTAGGCCTTTTCGGCCTCATTAGGCTGATAGACATGGCGCTTTCACATGACCCAATCGTGAACGCAAAACTGGAAGAACTCTGGCTTCGAGATGCCGAGTTTGGTGCTCGTGCCGAAATGAGAGTGCAAGCAAAATATGGCGAAAACACATCGATGGATGGTTACCACTTCAGCCAATCCTTCGCCCGTGATGCGCAAGCGTCTCAACAAATTGACTGGGTTCATCAGCCATGGTTACGACCTCTGCGCTTCGCGTTTCGGCACGCACCACGTTGGGTTCGCTTTGCCGTAAAGAAAGTTGCTTCGTGAAGCACTCGTTCATCATTGTTACTGCAGGACAAGACTGCGCAGTACGCGACCTTCGACGGACAGCCAACTCTTTGTTGGCAAGCCATGTAACCCCAAATCATTGGATCATCAGCGATTCGACCCTTGCGCACGAACGAGTCACACGAACCCGCAAAATGCGAACAAGTTCGATCGTGATCGCCCGAAACAACATTGTGGTGATTGAAAATGCTGTTGTTGTTTTTTTACCCGCTGGCGACCGGCTACACCCACAAGCACTCGAATTGATTAATCGTAGACTTACGGAACAACCTGGGATTGATTTTATTTACGGCGATTCATCCCATCGGGGTGCTTCACGCTTCGAAGATGCATCGATTGTGCGCCGACCGGGCTGGTCGCCAGAGCGCCTTCGCTCGCATAACTACATCGGCGAATTTGTTGCTGTTCGTGCTCGGGTCGCCGCTCTAGCTGGTGGCGCCACAATGCTTTCGCGATTGCATAGCCACGATCGAAATCTTCGGCTTTCTGAAGCAAGCAGGCGAGCACATCGAATTTCTGAGGTTCTGCACCTATCGACGCAACAACGCACAGAGCCAACTGCCTCACTCGCTGCAGTGCAGGAACATTGCCAACGCACTGGAATTAACGCCGATTGCTCACTCGACCTCCAGGTCGCTGCAGTTCGTGTGCAGCGCCATGTTTCGCGCAAACCAAAAATCAGTGTGATCCTGCCTACTCGTGGAACGGTGCAAACCATTAGAGGGCAGTCAGTCGTGATGGCCGCGCATGCATTGACATCACTGCGAAGCACATGCAACTACCCGAAACTCGAAATCATTGCAGTTCTCGACAAGGAAACGCCAGACGAATCGCGCAGTCAAATCGTTTCTGCAGGCGGACCTGCTCTCAAGGTTGTCGAGTACGACCAAGAGTTCAACTTTGCAGAAAAGGTCAACCTTGGGGTCGTCAATAGCGACGGCGATTATTTATTGCTGCTCAACGACGACACAGAATTCATTTCATCAGACACCATCGAAACCCTGATGGGACTACTTGAAGACCCAGAAGTCGCCATGTCTGGCCCAATGCTGTTGTACGAGGATGGACTCATCCAAAGTGCTGGACACATTCTCAACCCCATCCCCTACGACCTGTATCGACATCGCTCGCCTCAACATGTTGGTGCACAGAATCTGTTACGTGTACAACGTGAAGTTTCAGGCGTGATTGCTGCATGTGTGCTCATTAAGCGCAGTGCATTCATGGAAGTTGGCGGACTCTGCACCCTATTTCCATCCAATTACAATGACGTAGATTTTGGACTCAAGCTGCGCGATGCGGGGTACCGAATTATCTGGACTCCTCATGCCCAGATGTACCACTTTGAGTCAAAAACACGATCACCGAAACTGCAACCATTCGAAGTTGCCCACATTGGTAAACGATGGCGCGACGCTTTGGACGATGATCCTTACTTCAACCCCCACCTCGAGCGCTACATGTCGATTTGGAAAGAAAACGTCATCGGTCACAAGTCGTTAGAAGATGCGCTTGGACCAACAGCACCTATCGCTTCAAAGTAAGCCAAGTGTGCACGAACAACGTGCACAATATCGACGTCATCCAATACGTTGATCTTGGTTTCCTCGGCCATTCCTAACAAATAGGCAGTCAACGTCTCTTCACCCACAACAAGTGTCGAAAGAATGTCCTGCTTTCGGTCAACCACATCGGCAGGTTGCAATCCCTTTTCATGCATCCAGCGCATGTGCAACGCCAGGAGATTGTGTAACTCGGGAAACGTGAGACGCGCCTGAGTCTGTTCCGGCAACTGATCCGCAACAAACTGTGTTGCTTCATCCGGGTCGTATACCGCGCGCGGAGCAACACCGTCTAAACGCTGAGCCTCACGGCCAATGACTACGGCTGCAATCACAAAAATTGAAACTGCAGAAAGTAGTGCAAAAACGATGGTTACCGCAGACATGCTGCGCTTCTCACCTAGATGCCAATGCGCTGGGCAAGCAACTCGCGGTGATACGTAGGATCACCGAACAGCAACTCGCTCGACTTTGCACGCTTGAAGTACAAGTGCGCTGGGTGTTCCCATGTAAAGCCAATACCACCGTGAATCTGGATGTTTTCAGCGGCTGCGTGGAAATATGCTTCCGAGCAATACGCCTTGGCAAGTGAAGCAACCGAAGCAAGTTCGTCGTTCATTTCTGCCGCACACCACATGCCGTAGTACGCAGCCGACTTTGCTGATTCAACTTCAAGCAACATGTCTGCACACTTGTGCTTGATTGCCTGGAAAGAACCAATCGGACGACCGAACTGCACGCGAACCTTGGCGTACTCAACTGCCATTTCAAGAACCTTCTGAGCACCACCCACTTGCTCTGCTGCAAGCGCAACTGCGGCAAGATCGAATACGTTGCTCAACACGTCCCAGCCCTTGCCCTCTGCGCCAATCAACGTTGCAGGAGTTGCATTGAACTCCAACTTTGCTTGCTTGCGGGTTTGGTCCATGGTGGAAAGCGCGGTGCGGGTGAGACCTTTTGCCGAACCTTCTACTGCGAACAATGAAACACCTTTGCCCGTGCGAGCAGCAACGATGATCAAGCCTGCAGTGTGTCCATCAAGAACGAACATCTTGGTGCCGGTGAGCGTGAAATCACTTCCACTGCCCTTGGCCTCCATGGTGATTCCCTTTTCATCCCACTTACCTGAAGGCTCTGTCGATGCAAGTGTTGCAATGGTTTCGCCACTGGCGATACCTGGCAAATACTTTTTCTTCGCTGCATCATCGCCACTCAGCAACAATGCATTTGCTGCAAGAACAACTGTGGAGAAATACGGTGCGCACAACAACGCGCGACCCATTTCTTCAAGTACAACGCCTAACTCGATAAAGCTGAATCCTGAACCACCGAACTCTTCCGGAATGGAAAGACCTTGCAGACCCATCTGCTCGCCCATCTGCGACCAAATTGCTGGGTCAAAACCGTTGTCGGTCTCCATCTGTTCACGCACTGCTGTTTCTGCCGACTTCGAGTCGAGAAACGCGCGGACTGTTTTACGGAGCTCTTCTTGTTCTTCTGAGAATGCAAAGTTCATGGCCTCATCCTTATCTATGGTTACCCTGCAATGCCAATCGCTGTGTGTACACAGATGTACACAAAAATACCGCTCCTGGCCTAACCTGATGGCATGGCAAAGCCGGCGAAACCCACTCGTTCTCGACATCTCGGCATCCGCGAGCTCCGCGAGCAATCGGCAAAATACGTTCAGCGCGCTGGTGCTGGCGAGCAGATTGTTGTCACGGTAAGCGGCGAACCCGTTGCTTTGCTTGGCCCTTTGCTCTCATCGTCAACAGATGTGACGATTACCGAACTTGTTGCCAAAGGTGCTGTCACTGCTGCAAGACGACGCGATTCGTTCACTCTGCATGATGCCGTCACCGTGCACAGCGGTGCACGCATCGACCAGTTGCTCCGCGAGGTTCGCGGATGACTGTCGTTCTTGATACCAGCGCCCTTGTTGCGCTGCACATCTCGGGACAAGCGCGTGCAATTACACACAATGCATTGCAGCAAGACCCACAGTGGTGTGCAAGCGCACTTGCTCTTACTGAAGCTATTGCGGTCATTGATCGCCTTACCGAAGAGCCGATATTGCGATCAGACCTAGAAGACGCCATTCGCCACACGTGGGATTACATCACGATTGTCCCGGTTGATCAGCGGTGCCTTGATGATGCAGCACATCTGGTACGCCAGCAACCGCTGCATATCAGCGACGCATTGCACTTGGCTGCGGCACAACGCTTACCTCTACCCATTTCGTTTGTAACATTTGATCCAGCGCAAATCCCTGTCGCGCTTTCCCTTGGATTCGAGGTCATTTCATCATGAGCACAACATTGCACTGGAAAGACACCGATGTCGAGGTTCACAAAGTTGTAGTTGGCCCGTTTGACAACAACGTGTTTGTTATCCGCTGCACAGCAACAGGCGAAGCAGTGCTCATTGATGCAGCAAATGAACACGAGCAGCTTTTGGAATTGTGCAAGCGCTTGGGCGTGCGCCGTGTGCTTGAAACACATGGTCACTGGGATCACATTCAAGCAATCCCTGCAATGCGCGAAGCGGGTTACGAGGTTGCCGTCACTGCAGCCGATGCACCCCGCCTGAAAGATGTTGGTTATGACGTGTTTATTGATGATGCCGAAGTAATTGAAGTTGGCACACTTCGCTTGCACGCCATACATAACCCTGGCCACACCGAAGGCAGCATTTCATTTGCAGTAGCAAATACCCCATTGCTGTTCACAGGTGACACATTGTTTCCCGGCGGACCCGGCAACACCGCATTAGAAGGTGGCGACTTTGACACCATCATTCATTCAATAGATACGAAGCTGTTCACGTTCCCGGCAGACACGATTGTTCTGCCTGGTCACGGCCTCGACACCACCATTGGCGCCGAACGACCCAACCTTCATGAATGGATCGACCGCAGGTGGTAAACATTTCACGATGAGCACTTCGGCTTCGCCTCGTTTGGGTGGAATGGTTCCCGGTGCATCTGCGTTTACCGCTGTGTTGCCCACGGCGCGCATTACGCCGAATGGTCATCCAAAACCCGATCTACGCGCCGAACTGCGGCGGATACCAAATGTTCGCAATGCAATTTCGGTGGCCAGTATCTATGTTCAAAACATTGCCATCGTGTGGATCGCACTCGAGATTCACCATCCCGCGCTATACATCGCCACCTTCGTACTCATGGGGCGAGCACACGCACAAATTTTAGCGATGATGCACGAATCGGTACACCGATTGCTGTTTACTCACCGCAAGTTCAATGACTTCGCAGGGCGTTGGTTGCTTGGCTACTTATCGTTTGTTAACTCTGATGCATACCGGTATGTGC